>NZ_JAAGPM010000137.1:0-20872 GCF_017104865.1 Burkholderia sp. Ac-20349 | reverse complement strand
GGAGGATGTCGAGCGAATCGGAGGCGAGGGTCGTCATGGCGGTGCGAGGAAGAGGGGGCGGGGAAGGAAAGGTCGATCAGCGCGGCAGGTCGCCGCGCCGGGCCAGCACCTTGCGTTCGATCGCCCGCGACCATGCGGGATCCTGCAGCACCGTGCGCAGCGAATCGGCAAGCGCCGCCTTGTCGAGCGCGCCGGCCTGCGCAGGATCGTCGGACGCGGCGACCACGGCCGCCTTCAGCGCAAAGCGCGCCGATTCGGCCTTCGCGCCGGCCGCGCGCGCGCGTTGCGCGAGCGACTGCAGCGTCTCGGCGACGCGATCGGCCGGCACCGGCAGCGCACCGTCGGTGTCCCACGAATAGTCGGCCAGCAGGCGCCATTCGTCCGGCGTCAGCGATGCACCGTTCTTCAGCGCGGTCGCGAGCGTCTGCCGCACCGGGTGCGCAGCCGTCATCCCGAGCGACAGCGCCTGCATGTAGCGGTCGAGATCGGCTTCGCCCGGCAGCCGCGTCACTTCGGTGCCGTCGGGTCGGAACAGGATCATCGTCGGATAGCCGTGCACCTTGAAACGCTCGCCGAGCTTCTGCGCGCTTTCGGTATCGCCGTCGAGATACACGGGCACGAAGAACGACGAGCGGGTCTTGAATGCCTGCTGGCTGAAGATCGTCGACTTCACCTGGTTGCATGACGGGCACCACACCGCCCCCCAGTAGAGCAGCAGCGGCTTGCCGGTACGCTTCGCCAACGCGAAGGCGGCGTCGACGTCGCCGTGCTGCCATGCGATGCCGGGCGGCAGATGCGCGCCGTCGGGCGATGCGCTCGTCACCGCGGCGCCCGTGGGCGTGGCAGCGGCAAACGCCGCACCCGCGGCGGCGAACAGGCAGGCGGCAGTCAGGTTCCGGAGAGCGGATTTCATCGAAGCGGGTCCGTTGAAAGAGGCGGTTGCGGGAAGGTGCGGCGCGCGAAGCGATGGCTGTGATGCGTGAGCCATGAAGCGATGACGATGAAGCCAGCCGACGTGCAACGCCGCGCAGGATCGTTACGGAAAAGCGCACGCCGGCCGAGGCGACCGGCAAATCGTTCGACGATACGACGGGCGCAGCCGGCAGAAAACGAACGAATTCTCGAATGAATATGACGCGCGGCCTCGCGGCCGCGCGTGCTGGCGGATACGCGTCGGCCGAGCCTTTACTGCCGTGCCTTGATCCGCGCCATGTGATACACGGACACATGCACGCCGTCGCGCAATGCATAACCCGGCGATTCGCCCTCGATCCGGAAGCCGTGCTTCTCGTAGAGCGCGATCGCCGAGCGGTTGTCGGTGAACACGGTCAGCTCGAGACGCGTGACGTTCAGCCAGTTTTCCGCGAGATCGATCGCGGCCGCGAGCAACCGGCTGCCGACGCCGCGCCCGTGATACGCCGCGTCGACCATCATGCCGAGCCCCGCCGCATGACGCCGGCGCGGATTCGGCTCGAGATCCAGGCCGAGATGGCCGACCACGACGCCGTCGATTTCGGCGACAAGGCTCATGCCGCGCTCGCGCACGCCATCGAGCCGCTTCTGCCACTTCTCGAGCGACGGAAACGGATGCTGCAACGTATTCGCATACACCGCGGGATGCGCGGCGATCTGCCGGATCGCGTCGACGTCGTGCGTCTCGCTGTGCCGGATCTTGATGTCGGTCATGGGTGGGCCGGTTCCAAAAAGGCGCGCTGAAGGCGCGGACTGCGCGTACGCGCAGCAATGTGACGAGCTTATCCGATTTCACGCATTTGAAACATGGTCGTCACGCCGTCGCACGTCATGTTGCATCCGCAACGAACTTCGCCACGCGATTCGAATGGAATCCGGAAAATTCTGACCGGTCACGCATGCGGCAATCGGTAATTCCCGACCTTTTTCACTCGCGCATCGCGCCTGAACAAATCGTTGTACACACAACGTCACGCAAGCGACATGCGATGTCATGTCTTCATCACGTCGACGTCACGTCGCCTCCCTAGACTGGGCGCCGCCCAGCCCGGCATGCGCCGGGCCGGCGTGTGCCGACACCCTGGCCCGCGCATCACGAGCGCGTCGCGCAGGATCGCGGCAACGGCCAAAGCATCTGCGCGACATCGCGCATCGCGCGCGATGCGCGCACCTCCGCCCCATGCGGCCGATGCACCCGAACGCACACGCAGCGCGAATCGTCCCAGGGGGGGCGACGCACGGGCGCCACCAGACGAAGTCACGAACGCTCCCATCATCACAGGACCCGAACGCCATGACGTCACGCCGCAAATTCCTCCAGCAGACCGCCACTTCCGGCCTCGCCGCCGCCGCGCTGTCCGCGTTTCCGCCGAGCATCCGCCGTGCGCTCGCGATTCCCGCGTTTCACGAAACGGGGACCATCAAGGACGTGAAGCACGTCGTGCTGCTGATGATGGAGAACCGCGCATTCGACAGCTACTTCGGCACGTTCAAGGGTGTGCGCGGTTACGGCGACCGCTTTGCGGTGCCGTCGCCGAACGGCCGCAACGTGTTCTACCAGACGTACACGAAGCCGACGCCCGCCACCACCGTCACGCCGTATCACCTCGACGCGAGCCAGGGCAACGCCCAGCGCGCGGGCGGCACGCCGCACACGTGGGCCGATGCGCAGGCCGCGTGGGACCACGGCCGGATGAACCGCTGGCCCGACGCGAAGACGCCGCTGTCGATGGGCTACTACGACGCGGCGGAAGTACCGTTCCAGCGCGCGCTCGCCGATGCGTTCACGCTGTGCGACCACTATCACTGCGGGATGCACACGGGCACGATCGCGAACCGCCTGTTCTACTGGAGCGGCACCAACGGCCCGAACGGCATCAGCCCGGCCGACGGCAGCCACGTGAAGATCGCCGCGCTGAACAACCAGTTCAACGGCGGCAACGACATCGGCCCGTCGAGCCAGGGCTGGACCTGGACCACCTATGCCGACCGGCTGCAGCAGGCCGGCGTGAACTGGAAGGTCTACCAGAGCCTGATCGACAACTTCGGCTGCAACGAGATGATGAGCTTCCGCCACTGGCGCGCGGCGATCGAGCAGATGCCGCCCGCACGCCGGCCGGCGTACGTCGCATCGACGGACATCACGCAGCCGGTGACGGCGGCCGGCGCGTTCTACGACCCGGCGATCGACGATCCGCTGAGCCCGCTCGCGAAGGGGTTCGGCAACACGATGCCGTACGGCTTCCTCGAGTCGTTCCGCGACGACATCCGCAACGGCACGCTGCCCGAGGTGTCGTGGATCATCCCGCCGTCCGTGTACAGCGAACACCCGGGGCCGTCGAGCCCCGCGCAGGGCGGCTGGTACGTGCAGGCCGTGCTCGATGCGCTGACGGCGAACCCGGAGGTGTGGAGCAAGACCGTGCTGCTGGTCAACTACGACGAGAACGACGGCTTCTTCGACCACATGCCGTCGCCGGCCGTGCCGTCGCGCAACGCCGACGGCACGCTCGCGGGCGGCCATACGCTGGCGGCCGCCGACGTCGCCGCCGAGTACCACGACTTCACGCCGGCCACGGCGAGCCAGCCGGCGACCGACGGCCGTCCGTACGGTCCGGGCCCGCGCGTGCCGATGTGGATCGTGTCGCCGTGGAGCCGCGGCGGCTGGGTGAACTCGCAGGTGTTCGACCATACGTCGACGCTGCTCTTCCTCGAAAAGCGCTTCGGCGTCGCGGAGCCGCAGATCAGCGCCTACCGCCGCGCGGTGTGCGGCGACCTGACGAGCGCGTTCAATTTCCGCTCGCCGAACAACGAACCGCTGCCGACACTCGCGGGCCATACGACCAAAAGCCAGGTCGACGCCCTGAGCGCCGCACAGCAGGCCGCACCGAAGATCGTGCCGCCGGCCGCACCGTCGCTGCCCGCGCAGGCCACCGGCGTGCGCCCGTCGCGCGCGTTGCCTTACGAACTGCATGCGAGCGCGCAGACCGATGCCGGCAGCGGCACGGTCACGCTGAAGTTCGCGAACACGGGCCGCGCCGCCGCCGTGTTTCACGTCTATGACAAGCTGAATCTCGACCGCCTGCCGCAGCGCTACGCCGTCGAGCCGGGCAAGACGCTGCGCGGCGACTGGGCCGCGCGCGCCGACAATGGCGGTAAATATGACCTGTGGGTGCTGGGCCCGAACGGCTATCACCGCCGCTTCACCGGCGACCTGAGCCGCCTGGCCGGTGCTCGCGCGCCCCATCCGGAAGTGCGCGTCGGCTACGCGGGCGCGAGCGGCAGCCTCCACCTGAAGCTGCGCAACCACGGCGGCGGCACGGTGCGTTTCACCGTGAAGTCGAACCAGGTCTACGGACCGCTGTCCGGCCGCGGCGCACACGACGATCGCGGTCATGGCCAGGGTAACGAGGACGGCAACAGCCAGGGTCACGGCCACGATCGCGGCGCCGGTACCACGTGGACGGTCACGGTGCGCGCCGGCGACCAGGCCGAACTGCACTGGCCGCTCGACTCGACCGGCCACTGGTACGACTTCATCGTCACCGCGGACAGCGACGCGAGTTTCTCGCGCCGTGTCGCCGGCCGCGTCGAAACCGGCCGCCACTCGGTCAGCGACCCGGCGATGGGGCTCGCCGACCGCTTCTGATACCGCCGCGGCGACCCGCGTGGCACCGCGTGTCGCCGCCCGTGCCGGCCCGGCCGCGAACGGCGGTCAGGCGCCGGCCGCGGCCGCGCGCGATCCGTCTGAAACGCCCGCCCCGCGCGGCTCAAACATCAGAAGGATGCGTGGTTCAGCCCTCATTTCCCCCCCACGAAAATGCTCCGAATTGCGGCCCGTTCGCGTTAAACTGCGTCAAGCTGTATTCAACAAAGACATCTTCGCCACTACGGCATCCACGATACGAGGATAGGTTCGATGCGCACTACCGGCTCATCCGGGGCAATGACCCTGCTCACCGAACACGACCCGGCCGACGGCCGCGAACTGCGCTCGCTTCGGCTCGAAGCGACCGGCGACGGCAAGAGCGTGCTGCTGATCGAGATCGACGAACGCAAGCCCGGCATCCATCGCGAAGTCCGTTACGAGATCACGCCGGCCGAACTGATCGCGGCGATCCGCTCGCACGGCGCCGAGCTCCCCGGCGAAAACCACGGCGCCGCATCGCTCGCCCGCACCTCCTCCTGATTTCGACCGGTGAGCCGCGCGCCAGGCGCGGGCTCACCGACATCTCCCTGCCGCCGTCAGGCGCTTTGCGCAATTCCCTCCGCTGACTTGAAAAAGGCCGATAATCGGCCCATCTGCGTGCCTTCCGCACGCGTTTCCTTTTCGGCCAGCCGTCATGCTCCTTCGTGACCTCGTCGCCCAATACGGGCCGCTTCTCGTCTTCGCCAACGTGCTCGCGGCGGCCATCGGGCTGCCGGTGCCCGCGATGCCGACGCTCGTGCTGTTCGGCGCGATGTCCGCGATGCATCCGGCGATGATCGGCTCGCAACTGGTCACGGTGGTCGTGCTGTCGGTGCTCGGCGCACTGATCGGCGACACCGTGTGGTACCTCGCCGGTCGGCGCTTCGGCGGCACGACGCTGAAGACGATCTGCCGGCTGTCGCTGTCGCGTGACAGCTGCGTGAAGAAAACCGAACGCTTCTTCGGCCGCTACGGCGTACGCGTGCTCGCCGTCGCACGCTTCATTCCGGGGCTGTCGCTCGTGTCGGTGCCGATGGCCGGCGCGTTCGGCACGCGCTATCGCACGTTCGTCGGCTACGATGCGCTCGGCGCCGCGCTGTGGACGATCGTCGGGCTGGTGGTCGGGCTGATGTTCGCTCGCCAGATCGACTGGCTGTTCGCGGGTGCAGGCCAGCTCGGCCGCGTGGCGCTGCTGGTGGCCGTCGCGGTGCTGGCGGTGTACGCGGCGATCCGCTGGATGCGTCGCCGCGCGCTGATCCGCCAGCTCGCGAGCGCGCGGATCGGCGTCGACGAACTCGACACGCTGCTGCGCGATACGTCCGCGCCGGTGGTCCTCGACGTGCGCTCGCCCGAACACCGCAAGCTCGACCCGTTCACGATTCCCGGCGCGCAGTTCGCGGACGAGCGCCAGATCGGCGACATCGTCGCGCGCTATCCGCTCACGCAGAAGTTCGTCGTGTATTGCTCGTGCCCGAACGAGTTCACGGCCGCGCTGATGGCGAAGCGCCTGCTCGACGCCGGCTTCACCGATGCGCTCGCGCTGCGCGGCGGCCTCGACGCATGGCGCGACACGGGCCGCCAGCTCACGTCGCTCGTGGAAGACATGCCCGCTGCGAACGATCCGGTCGCGGGGCTGCACAAGCCGGCCTGATCGTTTCGATCGCAGGCCGGCCGTGCGAGGCGGGGGCGCATGCCCCCCCTTCGATCAGAACGCGTGCAGCGGCAGGTTCACGACCAGACGGTACTCGGTGTTCGTCGCGTCCGAGTAGTGGGACGAACCGGCGTGCCACATCGCGATGAACGTGACCTTCG
Source organism: Burkholderia sp. Ac-20349 (assembly GCF_017104865.1). NCBI lineage: Bacteria > Pseudomonadati > Pseudomonadota > Betaproteobacteria > Burkholderiales > Burkholderiaceae > Burkholderia > Burkholderia sp. Ac-20349. The sequence goes on along the minus strand of NZ_JAAGPM010000137.1, from coordinate 14,403 downwards.
TGTCCTTCAGCTTGCCGCTCTGGAACGTGTACGACGGGATGAAGCCGAACTCGTGGTGACGGCCCTGCACCGGCGCGCCGTTGCTCCAGTAGATGCTCGACTTGCTCGGGTCGTTCGCTGCACCCGCGCTGCCGTCCGCACCCCAGCCCGTCACGCCCCAGACCATCGCCTTGAAGCCCGGCAGGCCCGCTTCCTTGCCGTAGAACGTGTAACGCAGCTGCAGCGACTTTTCGTGCGGCGCGTTGTAGTCGACGTCCATCGAGTTGGTCAGGAAGATGCCGTTCGTTTCGTTCAGGTAGTCGAAGAACTGGTCGCCGAGCACCTGCTGGAAGCCGAGCAGCAGCTCGTGCGGGCCATGCTGCGCGGCCAGCGACAGGCTGTATGCGTTGTTGTTGATCTTGCCTTGCAGCGCATCGCCCGTGTCGTGCGTCGAGTAGACGTTACCGAAGCCCGTCCACTTGATCGTCTGCGGGCTGCCGATGCTGTGCTTCACCGACGCGTAGTACTGGTGCCACACGTCGTCGGCCTGGTTCGCGTACAGCGCGACTTCGCCGTTCGGCGAGTAATCCCACGTGCCGCCGACATACGACAGGCGATTGATGCGCGTGCCGCCGTATTGCGTCGTCAGGTTGGTGAGCGTCGTGTGACCGCGCGCGTCGGTCTTCGTGAAGCTGCCGGCCTCGAGCATCACGTTCTTGAATTCATTGCTGACGAGAGTCGCACCGAGGAACGTCGGCGGCAGCGCACGGTTGTCGTGCTGCTCCATGAACGGGTTGTCGACGGCCTGCAGACCGTACTTGACCACCGTGTTCGAGATGCGCGCCTTCACGTCGTAGATGCCGGGATAAGCCCATGCGAGCTGGTTGCCGCCACCGCCGCCCTTCGCGATGTGCACCATGCTGCCGGCGCCCTGGCCGCCGTCGAGCTTCAGCGCCGCATACAGCGATGCGTCGAAACCGATACCGATCAGGCCCGTCGTATAGCCCGACTCGAAGTTCGCCATCGCGCCCTGGACCCATGCGTGGCGATGCGGCCCGCCCTTGGCGTCGAGCACGTCCGCGTAGTTGCGGAACAGGAAGTTGAGATGGCTGTCGGCAATGAAGCCCTTCGACTGCGACTGGGCCGACGGCTCGTCGGGCGGCGTGACGGCCTGGTTCGCTTCGGCGTTGACAATGGCGTTCGGGGTCGTTGCCTGTGCAACGGTCGTGCCCGGTGCGGCCTGTGCGACCGTCAGCGGTGCGGGGGCCGCGTCGTCGGCGTGCGCGACGCCCGTCAGCGAAACACCGGCGAGTGCCGGCAGCCCCCATGCAAGCAGCATTTTCGATGCCGTCCCGATCGTCTTCTGTTTTTTCATCGTAATTCTCGTCTTGTGTTGATATCGTCCACGCCGGTTGCGATCCGCTCCCGGCCCCCCGGCGTGCCCGGCTAAGGACGCGCCTGTACCCGCGGCGCGAAGATCGTTCGCGCCGCACCTACCCCTGTTGACCAGCCTTGGTTATGTTTTCTGCGTCACTTCAGCTCACGCCACACCCGCGCGGATGCACGCGACACGCGCGGCCGACCCCTGCCGAACTTCCGGCAGCGGCACGTCCTGCGCGCACGCATCGATCGCGACCGGGCAGCGCGTGCGGAACGCGCAGCCGGACGGCGGGTTGAGCGGCGAGGGCATCTCGCCCGCCAGCAGCATCGGACGGCGAGCACGCTCGCGCGCCGGCTCCGGCGTCGGCGCCGCATCGAGCAGCGCCTTCGTGTACGGGTGCTGCGGCACGCCGTACACGTCATGCCGCGTGCCGAACTCCATCACGCGGCCGAGATACATCACGAGCACGCGCTGGCTGATGGCCTTCACCACCGCCAGATCGTGTGCAACGAACAGATAGGACAACGACAGTTCGCGCTGCAGGTCGCGCAGCAGGTTCACGATCTGCGCCTGGATCGACACGTCGAGCGCCGATACGGGTTCGTCGCAGATCACGAGCTTCGGCTCGCCGATCAGCGCGCGCGCGATGCCGACGCGCTGGCATTGCCCACCGGAAAATTCGTGGGGATAGCGCAGCAGGTGATGCGCGTTCAGGCCGACGCGTTCGAGCATCGTGACCACGCGGCGGCGCACCTCGGCGCGGCCGAGGCCGCCCTGGTGCGTGACGAGCGGCTCCGCGACGACCTGTTCGATGGTCATGCGCGGATCGAGCGACGCGAGCGGATCCTGGAAGATCATCTGCACTTCGCGCCGCATCGTGGTGCCGCGCAGGTGATCGGGCGACACGGCATCGCCGCGCCATTTCACCGTGCCGGCCGTCATCGGCACGAGGCCGATCAGCGCACGCGCGAGCGTCGACTTCCCGCAGCCCGATTCGCCGACGAGCCCGACCGTCTCGCCGCGCTTCACGTCGAACGACACGCCGTCGACGGCACGCAGCGTCCCTTTCGGCGACCACGGATAGCCGCCGAGCGGCACGCGGAAATGTACTTTCAGACCATCGACGGACAGCAGCGTGTCGTCGGTCGCGCCGGCATGGCGGCGTTCATTGACGCTCATCGCAGACCTCCCGTCAGATCGGCCACGGGACGGTGGCACGCGCGCACCGCGCCCACGGCGCCATAGGTTTCGAGCGCGGGACGCGCCGCGCCGCAGCGTTCTTCCGCATACGTGCAGCGCTTCGCGAACGCGCAGCCGGCCGGCGCGGTGCCGGGCATCGGCGGATTGCCGGGAATCGCGACGAGCGGCGCATCGTCCGCGTCGGTCAGGCGCGGCAGCGCGTTGAGCAGGCCGATCGTGTACGGATGCGACGGCGCCGCGAAGATCGATTCGGCCGGCGCGTATTCGACGGTGCGGCCCGCATACATGACCATCACGTCGTCGGCGAGGCCCGCGACCACGCCCATGTCGTGCGTGATCAGCACGATCGCCGTGCCGCGCTCGCGGTTCAGCTCGCGCAGCAGGTCGATGATCTGTGCCTGCACGGTCACGTCGAGCGCGGTGGTCGGCTCATCGGCGATCAGGATTTCCGGCTCGGACAGCAGCGCCATCGCGATCATCACGCGCTGGCGCATGCCGCCCGAGAACTCGTGCGGATACATGCGGATGCGGCGCGCCGCGTCGGGAATGCGTACCGATTCGAGCGCCTCGATCGCGCGCTTGGTCGCTTCCTTGCGCGACAGCTTGCGGTGCAGCTGCAGCGTCTCGGTCATCTGCCGCTCGATCGTCAGGAACGGATTGAGCGACGTCATCGGATCCTGGAAGATCATCGCGATCCGGTCGCCGCGCACCTTGTTCAGCGCACGCCCATCCATCTCGAGCAGGTTGTCGCCGCGATAGCGCGCGGCGCCGGTCGTTGCGCCGTTGCCGGCCAGCAGGCCGAGCAGCGCCATCACGGTCTGGCTCTTGCCCGAGCCCGATTCGCCGACGATGCCGAGCGTCTTGCCGGCTTCGAGCGAAAACGACACGCCGCTCACGGCGTCGACCGGCGGTGCGTCCTTGCGCGTGAAGCGCACGCCGAGGTTGTCTACTTCTAGTAGGGCTGCCATTTCAGCGATCCTTCGGGTCGAGCGCGTCACGCAGGCCATCGCCGACGAAGTTCACGCAGTAGAGCGTCACGCACAGCATGACGGCCGGGGCCAGCAGCAGCCACGGCATCGATTCCAGTTTCTGCGCGCCGTCCTGGATCAGCACGCCCCAGCTCGTCATCGGTTCCTGCACGCCGAGGCCGAGGAACGACAGCACCGATTCGGTCAGCACGATGCCCGGCACCGAGACCGTCGCGTACACGACGACCACGCCGAGCAGGTTCGGCACGATGTGGCGGAGCACGATCGACGCCGGCGACACGCCGATCGCGCGGGCCGCATCGACGAACTCGCGGTTGCGCAGCGACAGCGTCTGGCCGCGCACGACACGCGCCATGTCGATCCACGAGAACGCGCTGATGGTCAGCACGACCAGCATGAACGAGCGGCCGAACAGGGTCATCATCAGGATCGCGATCAGCAGGTACGGGATCGCGTACATCATGTCGACGATGCGCATCATCACGGAGTCGACGCGGCCGCCCGCAAAGCCCGCGGTCGCACCCCATGCGACGCCGAACAGGCCCGACACGAGCGTGCCGAGCAGGCCGACCTCGATCGACACGCGGCCGCCGATCAGCGTCCGCACCAGCAGGTCGCGGCCGAGCTCGTCGGTGCCGAACCAGTGCTGGTTCGCCCAGGTGGGCGCCAGGCTGATCGAGCCCCAGTCGCTTGCCGAAGGATCGGCCGCGAGCAGCCACGGGCCGACGAAACAGGCGAGCGTGATGAGCGCGAGCAGCACGAGGCTGAACACGGCCGCACGGTTGTGAAGGAAGCGCGCCATCGCAAGCGCGAGCGGCGAGCGCGAACGCGGCGGCGAGTCGGTCTGCACGGGCAGGCCGACGACGGGAGTAGTCGGAGTCATCGCTGTGCCTCGCTCAATAACGGATGCGCGGATCGAGCCACGCGTAAGCGAGGTCGACCAGCAGGTTGAACAGCACCGCGCAAACGGTCGTCAGCACGACGAGGCCGAGCACCAGCGTGTAGTCGCGGTTGATGGCGCCGTTCACGACGAGCTGCCCGAGCCCCGGCAGCGCGAACACCGATTCGGTGACGACCGCCGCCGTGATCGACGTGATGCAGACCGTGCCGAACAGCGACACGACCGGCATCAGCGCGGGCTTCAGCGCGTGGCGCAGCACGATCGTCGAGCCCGGCAGGCCCTTCGCGCGCGCAGTGCGGATGTAGTTGCTCGACAGCGTCTCGATCATCGAGCCGCGCATCACGCGCGCGAGCAGCGACATGTTGATGAAGGTCAGCAGCACGATCGGCAGCAGCCGGTACTGCCAGCCGCCGTCACCCCAGCCGCCCGCGGGCAGCCAGCCGTTGCCGGACGACGTCTTCAGCAGGATCGCGAAGATCCACACGAGGACGGGGCCGAGCACGAACGGCGGAATGACGTTGCCGAAGTTGCCGATCAGCATCACGAAGCGGTCGATGAAGCTGTCGCGGCGCACGGCCGCGACGGTGCCGAGCAGCACGCCGAACACGATCGAGATCGGGATCGACACGCCGCCCACGCCGAGGCTCACGGGCAGCGCCTTCTTCACGAGATCGTTCACCGACCAGTCGACGTAGCGGAACGACGGACCGAGATCGCCGTGCAGCAGCGCGTTCAGGTACAGCAGGTACTGCTTCCACAGCGGCTCGTCGAGGTGATACTTCGCGTTCAGGTTCGCGAGCGTGGCCGCGGACAGCTGCTTCTCCGTATCGAACGGGCCGCCGGGCGTGAAATGCAGGAGCAGGTAGCAGACGGTGACGACCGCGAGGATCGTCGGCACCGCCCACAACGTGCGCCTCAATGCGTAGGCCAGCATGATCGCTCCGCTCAGTGCTTGATCAGGTACATGTCCTGCGAAGCACGCATGTCGATCACGTTCTTCAGCGAGTAGCCGCCGACGTACGACTTCACGAGACGGTCGGCCGTGTACTGGAACAGCGGCACCATCGGCGTGTCGTTCATCGCGAGATCGTGCGCCTGCGTGAGCAGCGCGGCGCGCGCCTTGTCGTCGAGCTTCTGGTTGCCTTCGTCGACGAGCGTGTCGGCCTGCTTGTTGCAGTAGCCGACCGTGTTCTGCGAGCTGCCGCAGCGCAGCAGGTCGAAGAACGTCATCGCGTCGTTGTAGTCGGCGAACCAGCCGTCGCGCGCGACCTGCACCTTGCCGTCATGCCGCTGCTTCATCAGCACCTTGAACTCGACGTTCTCGAGCTTCGTGTTGACGCCGAGCTTCGTGCGCCATTCCGATGCGGTGAACAGCGCGACCTTCTTGTGCAGGTCGTTGGTGTTGTACGTCAGCGTGAACGAAAGCGGCTTCGCGTCCGAGTAGCCGGCCTGCTTCAGCAGGTTCTTCGCGGCCTCGACGCGCTTGGCCATCGGCCACGACGCCCATTCCGGCGTGAACGGCTGCACGCCCTTCGTGCCGTTCGGCATCAGGCCGTACATCGGCTTCTCGCCCGACTGCGTGAGCTTCGACGTCAGCACGTCGCGATCGATCACCATCGACAGCGCCTGGCGGACGCGCTTGTCCTTCAGCGCCGCGTCGTTGTTGTTCAGGTAGTAGTAGTACGTCGCGAGCTGCAGGCCCGGGCGCAGGTCGCTGCCGAACTGCTTGCTGACCTGCGGGAAAATGCCCGACGGAATCGTGTACGTGTAGTCGACCTGACCCGCCTGGTACATGCGCATCGCGGTCTCGTCGCTCTCGATCGGCAGGTACGTGACCTTGTTGATCACGACCTTCGGCGCGTTCCAGTACTTGGCGTCCTTCGTCACGACGATGCGGTTGTTCGGCTGCCAGTCGACGAGCTGGTATGCACCGTTGCTGACCATGTTGCCCGGGCGCGTCCACGCGTCGCCGAACTTCGCGACGGCGTCCTTGCTCACCGGCACGAGCGGCGCCATCGCGGTCAGCTCGGGGAAGAACGCGACGGGCGCGTCGGTCGTCACTTCGAGCGTGTACGGATCGACGGCGCGCACGCCGAGCGTCGACGGCGCGGCCTTGCCTGCGATGATGTCCTTCGAGTTCTTCACGAACTCGACGAGGATCGTGTATTTCGAGCCCGTCTTCGGATCGACGAGGCGCTGCCACGAATAGACGAAATCGGCGGCCGTCACCGGCTGGCCGTTGCTCCACTTCGCGTCATGGCGAAGCTTGAAGATCCACGTCGTCGGCGTCTTGCGTTCCCACGACAGCGCGACACCCGGCACGACCTGGCCGGCTGCGTCGATGCGGGCCAGCCCTTCGAACAGGTCGAGGCCGATCGTGTTGCCGGTCCACGACTCGATGTGCGCCGGGTCGAGCGACTCGACTTCGGCGGGCACCTGGCGCGTCAGGTCCTGCTGAGGAGCGAGCGCGACGTTCGACGGAACGGTAACGGCGTGGGCGACAGGCGTCAGGGCGAGCGCGGCCAGCACGGCCGACATGGCATGCAAGGATTTCATCGTGGCAGTCTTGAGAAGAGTTGTTCGGTGAGCGTTGCGCGGCGGATGCCGCGAATTACGCTTGAGACGCTGACGGGTGCAGCGATTGAGGAGGCCCGTGATTCTCGTATTGCATTTTAGTATTCCTTACGTTTCTTTCGACAGGTATTCCGTCTTCGAAACGAAGGAATACCTGTGCGTTAGAACAGCCTCGGTGTACCGACCCAGACCACCACCGACTCGATCTTCGCGGTGTTGACCCAGCTGTGCGGGACCGTCGACTGATAGTGCGAGCTGTCACCGGCCTGCAGGACGAACGTCTTGCCTTCCAGCGTCAGCGACACTTCCCCTTCAATCACATACAGGAACTCCTCTCCTGCATGTGTCGTCACCTCCGACCGCTTCTGCCCCGGCGGCATCCTCACGAGGATCGCCTCCAGCTGGCGCCCTTCGGATACGTTCGTCAGCCGCGCGAACAGGTTCGCCGAATCGGCAAACCCGAAGAAGCGCAGTTGCTCGCCTCGGCAAACCGAGCGTTCTTCGCTCGGCGTATCCACAAAGTACTGCACCGTCACACCAAGCGCGTGCGCGATACCGGCCAACGATGTCAGCGACGGCGACGCGAGCCCGCGTTCGACTTGAGACAGAAACGGCTTCGAAATCCCCGCGGCGGTAGCGGTGTCGTCGAGCGTGCGCTTGAGTCGTTGGCGCAACGCGCGAATCTTGCTGCCCAGTGCGGCGGTAGCGTTTGCAGACCGCGAGTTTTCAGTGGGGGGAACCATAGCAGGCCGAAAAGTGATCGTCAAAAAATGTTTGATGGAAAATAACTAAGTTAGAACGATATAGCTTAGTCTTCGGGTTCGCACACGTCTTCGGTGTTGAGCCCGGTGCACTAAACGGGACACGAAGCGAGCGAAATGACGCGCTATCTTGCCAGACTCGCCGGCTTCACAGGCAAGCTGCAAGCGGCTCTCCGGGAATCTTCGGAGGGCCGGCATGAAAGCTTACAACTAGATGATGAGACGAATGTTCCTGAAAGCTACTGCCACATTGGGAGTTTCCCTAGGTGGCAGATACGTGACGCACCGGACCGGCAGCCGTTACCATGCGCGCGCCGGTCGGGGCCCCTCCCCGCCACATCAGGCGGTGTCCGACCCCGGCCCGGGCTAACCGCCCGACTGTTCCATCGCCAGCACGAAGCCTACCCGGCCCATTGTGCACCGGCTCCAGTTCGACCCCAAAGACGACGCGCGATCCGTGCCGTCCGTTTCAACCGAGATTGATGATGCAACCACCTGTTTCACAAACCCGATCGTTCACGACGGTCTTCCTCATCGAAATGTGGGAGCGCTTCGGCTACTACGGCATGGCCGCGCTCCTGGTCCTCTTCATGGTCGACCGGCTCGGTTTCACCGACAGCCATGCGAACCTGACCTGGGGTGCGTTCACCGCACTCGTCTATGCGGCACCGTCGATCGGCGGCTGGATCGGCGACAAGGTGCTCGGCGCCCGTCGCACGATGATCATCGGCGCGTCCGTGCTGTGCGCCGGCTACCTGATGCTCGCGTTTCCGAACGATCACCTGACGTACATGTACGCGTCGCTCGGCGTGATCGTCGTCGGTAACGGCCTGTTCAAGGCCAACGCGGCGAACCTCGTGCGCCGCATCTATGAAGGCGACGACGCGCGCATCGACAGCGCGTTCACGATCTACTACATGGCGGTCAACATCGGCTCGACGGTGTCGATGCTCGCGACGCCGTGGATCAAGGATCACTGGGGCTGGCACGCCGCGTTCGCGGTCTGCTGCTGCGGCATGCTGTTCGCGATCCTCAACTTCATGCTGATGCATCGCACGCTCGCGCATGTCGGCTCGAAGCCGGACGACGAACCGATCCGCTGGAAGCGCCTCGGCGCGGTCGCGCTCGGCGGCATCGGGCTCGCACTGATCACGCTGTACGTGCTGCAGCACAAGCAACTGGCGGTCGCCAGCGTGTGGACGGCAGCGTTCGCGATCCTCGCGATCTTCGCGTACATGATCGCGAAATCGGAGCGCTCGGAGCGCGCAGGCCTGATCGCGGCGCTCGTGCTGATCGGCCAGGTGATCCTGTTCTTCATCTTCTACGTGCAGATGTCGACGTCGCTGACGCTGTTCGCGCTGCGCAACGTCGATCCGCGCTTCATGCTGTTCGGCACGACGCTGTTCACGTGGAGCGCCGCGCAGTTCCAGGCGCTGAACCCGATCTGGATCATGCTGCTGAGCCCGGTGCTCGTGTGGATCTACAACGCCGTCGCGAAGGGCGGCCGTGACCTGCCGGTCGCCGCGAAGTACGCGCTCGGCTTCGGCGCAGTGGCCGCGGGCTACCTGGTGTTCACGATCAGCGGCCGCTACGCGATCGATGGCCGTGTGTCGTCGTGGTTCATGGTGTGGGGCTACGGCCTCTACTCGCTCGGCGAACTGCTGGTGAGCGGCCTCGGCCTCGCGATGATCGCCCGCTACGTGCCGGCGCGCATGAGCGGCTTCATGATGGGTGCGTATTTCGTCGCAACGGGCGTGTCGCAGTATCTGGGCAGCGTCGTCGCGAACTTCGCGCAGATGCCGTCGCACGAACTGCCGGCCACCGAATCGCTGCCGCTGTACCTGTCGCTGTTCGAGAAGCTCGGCTGGCTCGCCGCGATCGGCATGGTGCTCGCACTGCTGCTGCTGCCGCTGATGAACCGCCTGTCGCGCCAGCACCAGCGTTGTGCAGAAGAGCGCCGCGAAGAAGCGCTGCAGGCGCAGGGCGTCGCCGCCGCGCAGTAAGTACTATCCCTCGGCGTGCGGCCTGCACGCCACATTCTCCCGCCAGGCACGCGAACGCGTCCTACACTGGTTGCAGGAAGCGCATCCGCTTCGCGAGATGCGCACTGGCGGGAGAACACAATGAAAAGCAAAACAACACGGCTCTTGAGGATACTGTCGGACATCCGGCACGCTCAGCGCTGCACCGCGATACGCGCCGCGCGAGCCGCAGCCGAAGCCGACGCGGTACTCGCGGAACGCGACGATCCGGCGCCCGACGAACGCGACGACGCCAAATCCGACGACGCCACCGCCGTTCCCCGCTCCCGTATCAGCTCACCTCACTGACGCCGCGCGGCACATTCCGTGCCGCACGCGCCGCCTCCCGCGCCGCTCACGCGGCCGCTCCGCGCCACCGCGCGATCCACGTTCCCGAACCGGCCACGGCCATCATCAGTCCGAGCGCGCACGCGTCGGCCACGAGACCCACGCCGACATGCCGCAGATCGGCGCTGCGCACGACCGGATGCAGCAGTGAATCGATGACGAGCGAAATCGCGGCGCCCGCGACGAAGCAGATCAGCCCGCGCTGGCCCACGGCCACGACGGGCCGCACGCCCTGCGCGATCCGCGCGATCCAGCCGAAGCGCACGCAATCGGCCATCAGCCACGCGATGGCCGCGAAGCTCACGACGCGCGGCAGCGCGAGATCGCGCTTGAACACGCCCTCCGGCAGCGGCAGCCCCGAGAACAGCTTGTAGCTCGCGCAACCGAGCACGACCGCGCACGCGACGCCCGTCGCGGCCGCGCCCCAGCGCCCCAGCGCGATGTGCCGGTAGAACGGCTGGCAGCGCGCGAGCACGCCGGCGACGAACATCAGTTGCCACGCGAACGGATTGAAACTCCAGCGGAATCCGTCGGTATCGAGCAGCTCGGGGCCGAGCCAGCCCGCCGCGATCCACGACGCGACGCTGAACGCGACGAGCAGCCACGGATGCCGGCGCGCGAACGGCACGAGCACCGGCGACGCGAGCGCGAACAGCACGTACATCGGCAGCACCGAGGCGAGATAGGGCTGGCGCTGGAACGTCAGCAGCTCGGCTGCGCCCGTCAGCGGCGACGCGAGCATCACGCTGACGTCGTCGAGCGCGAGGTTCGGCGCGTCGATCCCGTAGTGGTCGAGCACGGCCGACACGACGAGCATCAATGTCGAGGTCGCGAGAAACGCGCGGTAGATCTGCATCGCGCGGCGCACGAACCGCTTTTGCGCGGCGCGCGCGCCGTGCCGCTCGGCGATCGCGCCATAGGCGCTCGCGGTCGCAAAGCCGCCGAGAAAGACGAAGACCTCGGCCGCGTCGCACAGCGCGAACGCGTGCAGCGTGACGCGCGACAGCACGCTCGCGCCGATGTGATCGACGACGATCATCAACAGCACGATGCCGCGGAAGAAATCGACTTCGATCAGGCGGCCGCTGCGCGACGGCTGAACCGTGGCGGGCGGCACGCTCAACGACATGAGCGCACCCGCACGACGGCGGTGCCGAACGCACCGGGGAATGGATCGAGAAGGAGAAGGCGAGCGGGATCAGCCGCGATACGCGTATGCCCGCATCGCGCCAACCCGGCCGGCCAGGCACGGAGATGACCGTTCATTGAAAGGCTGCATACGAAGGGAAGTCGGTGAGGCCAGTCTAATGGCCGATCAGGGGAGACCCTAAGTAACAAAGTGCAACCGAATCTTCTGTTCGATTACAGGCGCGCGCCCGATGGGACGAAACAGGCAGCGTCGCCAGACTCGCGTCAGCGCGACGCCAGTTCGCGGTCAGCGTCGATGAATTCGACCGCTGCGCGACGGCCATGCGATGCGCGGCACGTTCCGTGCGCCGCCACGCAACGCGAGCGGCGCTTAGCCGCGCGCGGGCAGACGCCGCATCAGCATGGCGCTGTGCCACGCGGTCAGCGCAACGGCGACCCAGATCGGCCCGTACGTCGCGAGCTTCGCGACGCTCAGCGTTTCGCCGAGCAGCAGCAGCGACACCGCGACGAGCAGCACGGGCTCGACGTAGCCGAGAATCCCGAACAGCGCCATCGGCAGCATCCGGCTCGCCTTCAAGTAGCTCGCGAGCGCGAGCGTGCTGAGCACGCCGAGCCCCGGCAGCAGCGCGGCCCACAACACCGGATGGTCGGCCACGCGCGTCGTGCTCGTCGCGACCATCGCGAACGCGATCGGGCACAGCAGCGCGATCTCGACCGCGAACGCGGCGAGCGAATCGGCGTTGATCCGCCGGCGCAGCACGAAATAAGGCGGATAACCGAGCGCGACGACGAGCGTCGGCCACGCGAACGCGCGCGTCGCCCACACTTCGTGCGCGACGCCGAGCGCGGCGCACGCGACCGCCGCCCATTGCAGCGGATCGAGCCGTTCGTGATAGTAGAAGCGGCCGACGAGCACCATCGTCAGCGGCAACAGGAAATAGCCGAGCGACACTTCGAGCATGCGGCCGTGCAGCGGCGCCCACAGGAACAGCCACAGCTGCACGCCGAGCAGCGCGGCGCTCACGGGCAGCGCAATCAGCAAACGCCAGTCGCGCACGCTGCGCCGAACGAGGTCGACGAGCGCCGGCCAGCGGCCGCGCAACGCGATCAGTGCGAGCGCGCCCGGCGCGGTCCACAAGACGCGCCACGCGAAGATGTCGAGCCCCGTGAGCGGCGCGAGCAGTTTGGCGTAGGCGGACATCAGCGCGAACAGCATCGACGCCGTCACCGACAGCATGAGGCCACGCCCGGCCTCCGGATACCCCGTCATGATCGTTCTTGCCTCTTACTGCTGCTGGAAGCGATCGAAGCGCCTTTCGGTCTGACGCTCCTCGAACGTCACTTCGGTCACGCGCGCGGCCGGCGGCCCGTGACGCAGCCACGCGAGCATCCGGTCGATCTGTGCGCCGGGGCCCTGGATCATCGCCTCGACCGTGCCGTCCTCGAGATTCGCGACCCAGCCGCGCAGCTTCAGCGCATGCGCCTCGCGCACCGTCGCATGACGGAAGCCGACGCCCTGCACGACGCCGCGCACCCGCACGTAGTAGGTCTCGATCCGTTCGTCGTGTTCATTGCGGCTCATCGCGTCGCCCTCCCGTTGCATTCAAGCCCGGCATTGTAGTCGCGTCGGCCGCTTCGCACACGGGCCGGGACCGGCTCACCGCCGTCACGGCCTGGCGTCGCCGCGCGTGCCGACCACGTACAATCTCGCCGATGCTCAACCGCCGCGCCGCTCGCGCGCGGCCCCGAAGGAAACGCATGACTGATACCTCCCGCGATCTCGTTCTCGTCACCGGCGCGTCCGGTTTCGTCGGCTCGGCCGTCGCGCGCATTGCGCAGCAGAAAGGCTATGCGGTGCGCGTGCTCGTGCGCTCGACCAGCCCGCGCACGAACCTGGCGGATCTCGACGCCGAGATCGTCACCGGCGACATGCGCGACGAGGCGTCGATGCGCGCCGCGCTGCGCGGCGTGCGCTACCTGCTGCACGTCGCGGCCGACTACCGGCTGTGGGCGCCCGATCCCGACGAGATCGAGCGTGCGAACCTCGAGGGCGCGGTCGCGACGATGCGCGCGGCACGCGCGGAAGGCGTCGAGCGGATCGTCTACACGAGCAGCGTCGCGACGCTGAAGGTGACGAGCGCCGGCGATCCGTCCGACGAAAACCGGCCGCTCACGGCCGAGCAGGCCATCGGCGTCTACAAGCGCAGCAAGGTACTCGCGGAACGCGCGGTCGAGCGGATGATCGCCGACGAAGGGCTGCCGGCCGTGATCGTCAATCCGTCGACGCCGATCGGTCCGCGCGACGTGAAGCCGACGCCGACCGGCCGCATCATCGTCGAAGCCGCGCTCGGCAAGATTCCCGCGTTCGTCGACACGGGGCTGAACCTCGTGCACGTCGACGACGTCGCGCACGGCCACTTCCTCGCGCTCGAGCGCGGCCGGATCGGCGAGCGCTACATCCTCGGCGGCGAGAACCTGCCGCTGCAGCAGATGCTCGCCGACATCGCGCAGATGACGGGCCGCAAGCCGCCGACGATCGCGCTGCCGCGCTGGCCGCTCTACCCGCTCGCGGTCGGCGCCGAAGCGGTCGCGAAGTTCACGAAGAAAGAGCCGTTCGTCACCGTGGACGGGCTGCGGATGTCGAAGAACAAGATGTATTTCACGTCCGCGAAAGCCGAGCGCGAGCTCGGCTACCGTGCGCGCCCGTACCGCGAAGGGCTGCGCGATGCGCTCGACTGGTTCGGCTCCGCGGGCTACCTGAAGTAACACAAAGCGGCGTGCTTCACGCCGCTTTGCGCACTTTGTTACACGTCCCGCGCGGCCCGGTACCGGCGCAGCGGTTAAAATCGCGGGTCTTACGCAGAGAAGACACGCATGAACCTGAACGATCAGATCGCTTCGCTCACCATGGGCGTCGATCAGCTCCTCCACGATCACCACGCCGCGCAGCAGGCGGCCCGCAGCGCGGAAGCCTTCGCGCACAGCGAACCGGCCAGCATCGTGTCGCACAGGTCGCGCAGCAGCGTGACCTGCCGCTCCGACGTGTCGCCGTGGCGGATGCGCGCGATCGTCTCGACGCCGCGCGTCGAACCGATCCGGC
>NZ_JAAGPM010000013.1:0-97380 GCF_017104865.1 Burkholderia sp. Ac-20349 | reverse complement strand
GGACGCCGGGCGACCTGGACCTGATGGAGATCAACGAGGCATTTGCGGCGCAGGCGCTGGCGGTGCACAAGCAGATGGGCTGGGACACGTCGAAGGTGAACGTGAACGGCGGGGCGATCGCGATCGGGCATCCGATCGGCGCGTCGGGCTGCCGGATCCTGGTGACGCTGCTGCACGAGATGGTCAAGCGCGACGCGAAGCGCGGGCTGGCGTCGCTGTGCATCGGCGGCGGGATGGGTGTCGCGCTCGCGGTCGAGCGTCCGTAACCGGCCATTCGCGACCCGCGAACCGAATCCGGGTGCCGGCCGATTGCGGCTTCGGCCGGCGTCCCGTGAAGTCAGAGGGGGCCTCAGGCAGCTCTCGAAACCAAAAAATGGAGTGAGATTTATGTCTCAGCGAATTGCGTACGTAACGGGCGGGATGGGCGGCATCGGCACCAGCATCTGCCAGCGTCTGTTGAAAGACGGCTTCAAGGTGGTCGCAGGTTGCGGCCCGAACTCGCCGCGCCGTGTGAAATGGCTCGAGGACCAGAAGGCGCTCGGGTACGATTTCATCGCGTCGGAAGGCAACGTCGGCGACTGGGACTCGACCAAGGAAGCGTTCGACAAGGTCAAGGCCGAAGTCGGCGAGATCGACGTGCTGGTCAACAACGCGGGCATCACGCGCGACGTCGTGTTCCGCAAGATGACGCACGAAGACTGGACCGCCGTGATCGACACCAACCTGACGAGCCTGTTCAACGTGACGAAGCAGGTGATCGACGGGATGGTCGAGCGCGGCTGGGGCCGGATCGTCAACATTTCGTCGGTGAACGGCCAGAAGGGGCAATTCGGCCAGACCAACTATTCGACCGCGAAGGCCGGCATCCACGGCTTCACGATGTCGCTCGCACAGGAAGTCGCGACGAAGGGCGTGACGGTCAATACCGTGTCGCCGGGCTACATCGGCACCGACATGGTGAAGGCGATTCGCCCGGATGTACTCGAGAAGATCGTCGCGACGATCCCGGTGCGGCGTCTCGGCGGGCCGGAGGAAATCGGTTCGATCGTCGCGTGGCTCGCGTCGAACGATTCCGGTTTCGCGACGGGCGCCGACTTCTCGCTGAACGGCGGCCTGCACATGGGCTGAGCGTCCGCGCTGCGCGGGCCGGGTGGCCGCGCAGCCGGGCGTGTTCCGAAGGCCCCCGCCTCCCGGATTCGGGCGGCGGGGATTCGTCACTTGCGCTACGCTGCACTCAAAGGCGTTACATGACTACTACAAAGAAGACGGCCGAACGGCTCATCAAGAAGTACCCGAACCGCCGGCTCTACGATACCGAGACAAGCACGTACATTACGCTGACCGACGTGAAGCAACTCGTGCTGGAGCAGGAGGACTTCAAGGTCGTCGATGCGAAATCCAACGAAGACCTGACGCGCAGCATCCTCCTGCAGATCATCCTCGAAGAGGAAAGCGGCGGCGTGCCGATGTTCTCGTCGTCGATGCTGTCGCAGATCATCCGTTTCTACGGGCATGCGATGCAGGGCATGATGGGCACGTACCTGGAAAAGAACATCCAGGCGTTCATCGACATCCAGAACAAGCTCGCGGATCAGTCGAAGAACCTGTACGAAGGCAATGCGATGAATCCGGAAGTCTGGTCGCAGTTCATGAACATGCAGGCGCCGATGATGCAAGGGATGATGACCAGCTACATCGAGCAGTCGAAGAACATGTTCGTGCAGATGCAGGAGCAGATGCAGAACCAGGCGAAGTCGATGTTCAGCACGTTCCCGTTCAAGCAGCCGGGCGCGACGGAGCCGGAAAAGAAGTAACGGTTTCGCGGCAGGCCGACCGCGGCGGGCAACCCGTCGGGCGTCGGTGCCGCGAAGCCACGCGGTGCGGGTCGGCCGATCGTGCATACGGGCGCGACGATGTGCGGCCGCTGCCTGCCGAACCCTCTCGCCGACGGTCGTTCATGGCCGTCGGTACCGAATGCGCGCGCCGGGTCGGGCGTGCATGACCGTTGTCCAGTCGATCGAGATCCAGCTACCTACGCAGGAAACCCGGAACATGCCACGCCGGATGGTGTGCATTCCTGCCGGCGCGCGTACCATGAGCGGCGCTGCACGGCGAAGCATGGACGCTGCCTTCGGCGAAATGCGTATCGGCGACCGGGCACGACAGGCCGTGATGGGCAATGCGGCATCGATGCAGTGCGACCAAGAAAAACCGATTGAGAGAGAGCATGCGAGGGATTCGAATGGCATGGGCCCGCAGGCTGGCCGGTCTTGCTGCGATATTCACGATGGGCGTTGGCGTGGCGGTACCGGTCTTTGCGATGGATTGCGCGAAAGCCGTGCAACCGATCGAGAAGCGCATCTGCGCGAACGCCGTGCTGCGCGCGGCCGACGCGCGCATGAATTCGGCCTATGCGGGTGCGTTGAAGGCCGCGCCGGATACCGCTATCCGCGACATGCTGGTGCGTAGCCAGCGCCGCTGGATCGACGCGCGCAACAACCGTCTCGACGCCGATTACGAAGGCCACCCGCTGGCCGTCGACGAAGTGCGCAAGGCCATCGATCGGCGCACCGCCGTGCTGGCCGATCAATCGAGCAAAGGCTTGATCGCGCGTGCGCAGGCCGAGCGCCAGTGGCTCGCGAAATATACGGGCGGCCCGCTCACCGGTTTCGATGCAAACTGCGATTTCCTTCCCGACGATGCGAGTGGCGCGCACGTTACCTACGCGTGCTTCGGCGCGGTCCATGTGCAGCATCGGGCGCGGGTCTGCAGCCAGAGCGAGGACTGGGCGACCGGTGCGGTCTATCAGTACCGGTCGGTGAGCGCGGCGGACGGCGGGAAGGTGCGCCCCGTGGCGTTCTGCGAAGCGCAGGCGCATGGGAGTGCGTGCGACAACGGTGGAGCGCATTCGGCGTGGATGCGGGCGGGGACGTCCGGTGGCGATAATCACGCGTCAGCGCCGGTAGCCGGGTTGCCGCAACTCGATGCGGAAATGTGGCCGATCGGTGATGGAGACGATGCGATGTGGTTCGAACGATGCCTGAAGGCGTCAGTGTTTCCGGACATGCGGTGACGTGCCGTATCGAGTGTTCGAGCAAGGCCCGCCTCGGCGGGCTTTTTCGTTTCCTTAGTCCGCGTCAGGCGCAGCGGATGTCGATCGATTGATCGTTTTGATGCCAGGTCGAGCGAGCGGGCGAGATGATTCGCGATGCCGGGCGGCAGGCAACCGCCCAGCGGCGAAGAGGGGCGGACGGTATAGTCGGAATCCCGCAACGTCCGAATGTCATTCATGGGAAACAACACGCTCCGCGTCGTCGTGGTCGGCGGCGGCATCGTCGGCGCATCCACCGCATGGCATCTTGCGCGATCGGGCGCGCAGGTCACGCTGCTGGAACAACAGGTGACGGCCGCAGTCGGCGCGACTCACTGGTCGTTCGGCTGGGTGGGTACCGGCAGCGCGCTTCCTTCTGAAAACCCGTCCAGCTTCTCCCGCACGCTCGCAGCGCTCCCTGAGTTCGCCCGGCTGGCGCGCGACCTGGGCCCGTTGCCGGTGACGACGCGCGGGGCGCTCGTCTGGCTGGACACGGATGCGCAGACCTCAGCATTGATCGACGAACAGCGCGCGGCCGGCGTGCACATGGAAGCGTTGGGCCGTCGAGAGGTGGCCCGGATGGAGCCGCGTCTTGCGCGGCTTCCCGAGTTGATTGCATGGGCACCGGACGATTTCGTGGTCGAGCCGATCGACTTGACGCATCAGTTGCTGGCCGGTGCGCATGCGGCCGGCGCGCAGGTTCGGTGCGGTTGCGCAGTCGACGCGGTCGAAACGCGCAATGGACGCGCTGTCGGTGTGCATACCGCGCATGGGGATGTGCCGGCGGATGTCGTCGTCCTGGCGAATGCCGCTTCCGCGGTTGCCATCGCCGCGGGCCTGGGCGTGGCCTTGCCCGTTCGCGAGAAGCCGGCCGTGTTGATGCGTTTCGCTGCCGAGCCGGGTCTCATCAGCCGCCTGCTCTACGGGCAGGATCTTGAAGTGCGTGTCGGCCCGTCGGGCAGCCTGGTGTCGGCCGCGGATGCTCCGGATGAGGGCGACAGCGGGCTTGCCGCGCTCGCTGCCCGTACCGCCTCGGACATTTCAGCGCTGTTTGCCGATCCGCCGACCCTGACGCCGCTCTCCGCGAAATCGGCGCTTCGGCCGATGACGAACGACGGGGTGCCGATCAACGGATTTCTGCCGGGTGTTGCAGGGGTTTATGCCGTCGTCGCGCATCCCGGCGTGATCCTGGCGCCGCAGCTTGGGCGACTGGCAGCGAGCGCGATCACGGGCGCGTAATTCGACGCACGCGCCCGTCAGGAAGATCAGGAAGGGGTGACACGCGTCGTGATGCTGCGCGCAGCGCCGGGGGCGGCGCTGCAGCGTTGTCGGTTCAGACGGGCGTCACGCGTCTCGCGTAGTCCGTCAGTGCACCGGATCGAAATCCTGCCCGTCGTCCGACGGAGGCAGGTCGAGCACGAGCTTGACGGCGCTGTAGTTGGCCTTGAGCGAAAACACGCGGCCGATCACGAAAAACGTCTGTCGCGAATTCTCGAGTTCGACGAAGTCGCCCGGTTGCGGCACATGCGCGCCCTGGTCATACGAAAAGCTGGTGCTGGTCTGTTCGCCGATGGCTTCCGCTGCGTGCTCGGTGAATTCGATCGTGATGTGGGTGGTCATGCGAGCCCCGTTGGGTCGATTGAAAAGGATGGACGCGTGGATTTTCTCATAGCGGGCTGCGGCGACGGGGCGATTCTTGCTGGCTGACGGGCGTTGGGGACAGAGCCGCAACGCGGCTGCGCCAGAAATGAAGGGGCATATCGGAGCAGGCTCGGCAGCAGGCCCGGAACGCGCCGGGCATTCGAGCGGGCGACGCGTATCGTCGTCAACCGCTCGTTTTTGGATCGCCGGACACTAAATCGCTGTAAACTCACGCTTTTGCTGCCACGCCCCCACATTCCAGATGTCCCAATCCCCCAAAGTAGGGTTCGTCAGCCTTGGCTGCCCTAAGGCTTTAGTCGACTCCGAACAGATCATCACGCAACTGCGCGCCGAAGGTTATGAAATCTCCGGCACCTACGACGGTGCCGACCTCGTCGTCGTGAACACCTGCGGCTTCATCGACGAAGCCGTGCAGGAAAGCCTCGACGCGATCGGCGAAGCGCTGACCGAGAACGGCAAGGTGATCGTCACCGGTTGTCTCGGCGCGAAGTCGAGCGCGAGCGGCTCGAACCTGATCGAGGAAGTCCACCCGAAGGTGCTCGCCGTCACCGGCCCGCACGCAGTGGGCGAAGTGATGCAGGCCGTGCATTCGCACCTGCCGAAGCCGCACGACCCGTTTACCGATCTCGTGCCCGCGGCCGGCATCAAGCTCACGCCGCGCCATTACGCGTACCTGAAGATTTCGGAAGGCTGCAACCACCGCTGCACGTTCTGCATCATCCCGTCGATGCGCGGCGACCTCGTGTCGCGCCCGGTCGCCGAAGTGATGCTGGAAGCCGAGAACCTGTTCAAGTCGGGCGTGAAGGAACTGCTCGTGATCTCGCAGGATACGAGCGCGTACGGCGTCGACGTGAAGTACCGCACGGGCTTCTGGAACGGCAAGCCGATCAAGACGCGCATGACCGACCTGGTCGCCGCGCTCGGCGAACTCGCCGCGCAGTACGGCGCATGGGTGCGCCTGCACTACGTGTATCCGTATCCGAGCGTCGACGAAGTGATCCCGCTGATGGCCGAAGGTCCGTTCAAGGGCCACGTGCTGCCGTACCTCGACGTGCCGTTCCAGCACGCGCATCCGGAAGTGCTGAAGCGCATGAAGCGTCCGGCGAACGCCGAGAAGGTGCTCGAGCGCGTGCAGAAGTGGCGCGAGATCTGCCCGGACCTGACGATCCGCAGCACGTTCATCGCGGGCTTCCCCGGCGAGACGGAAGAGCAGTTCGAAACGCTGCTCGACTTCATCCGCGAGGCGGAACTCGATCGCGTCGGTTGCTTCGCGTATTCGCCGGTCGAAGGCGCGACTGCAAACGAACTCGACGGCGCGTTGCCGGATGAAGTCCGCGAAGAGCGCCGCGCGCGCTTCATGGAAGTTGCCGAGGAAGTGTCGGCGAACCGCATCCAGCGCAAGGTCGGCAAGACCCTCAAGGTGCTGATCGACGAAGTCAGCGAGGAAGGCGGGATCGGCCGCACGGCGGCGGATGCGCCGGAGATCGACGGCGTCGTCTATGTCGAGCCGGCGGCGAAGGCATCGAAGCGCTACAAGGTCGGCGATTTCGTGTCCGTAAAGATCACGGGTGCCGACGGCCACGATCTGTGGGGCGAGGTGTAAGCGATGACCGCCGCATTTCCGGAGATCCTCGCGCTCGGCGAGGCGATGATCGAATTCAACCAGTCGCAGCCGGGCCGGCCTGAATTCCTGCAGGGCTTCGGCGGCGACACGTCGAACTTCTGCATCGCCGCGGCGCGCCAGGGCGCGTCGACGGGCTTCGTGTCGGCGATCGGCGACGATCCGTTCGGCCGCCTGCTGGCCGACATGTGGCGCGCGGAGCGCGTCGATACGACGTACGTGCGGATCGACCGTGCGGCGCCGACCGGCGTGTATTTCGTCACGCACGGCGCCGACGGTCACCAGTTCGACTACCTGCGCGCGGGCTCGGCGGCGAGCCGCTATGCGGTGGGCGACCTGCCGCTCGACGCGCTGGCTGCCGCGAAGGCCGTGCACCTGTCGGGCATCAGCCTGGCGATCAGCACGGCTGCGTGCGACGCCGCGTTCGCGGCGATCGACCATGCGCGCCGCCACGGCGCGAAGGTCAGCTTCGACACGAACCTGCGCCTGAAGCTGTGGCCGCTGCCGCGCGCTCGCGCGGTGATGCGCGAGGCGCTGCGCCAGACGGACATCTGCCTGCCCAGCTGGGACGACGTGACGGCGCTCACGGGCGCGAACGATCGCGACGCGATCGTCGACTCGATGCTCGAACACGGGCCGCAGGTCGTCGCGCTGAAGCTCGGCAAGGAAGGTGCGTACGTGGCGACGCCGAACGAGCGGCGCGTCGTGCCGGGCTTCACGGTCGAAGCCGTCGATGCGACGGGTGCGGGCGACTGCTTCGGCGGTGCCTTCGTCGCGCGAATCGTCGCGGGCGACGATCCGTTCGCGGCGGCGCGTTATGCGAACGCCGCCGCGGCGCTGTCGACGACGGGCTACGGTGCGGTCGCGCCGATTCCGCACCGCGATGCGGTGGAGCGCCTGATGCAAGGCTGATGCGGCTTGCGCACGCCGGCCACGGCACCGCACGAACGATTCATTCGATCAGCAGGATGAGGAGCCGACATGCAACGTGAAGGGGTGGTGGTGAGCGGCGTGCGTACCGCGATCGGCGATTTCGGCGGCAGCCTGAAGGACATCGCGCCGATCACCGTCGAGGCGCCGTACGAGTTGCAGCGCATCGGCGGCGGGCAGCGCATCGCCGCGATTTTCGAGCGAATCTGAAGCAAGGAGCAACACAAGGTGGGTCGATATTCGCAATGGCAACGGGCGCTCGTCGTCGCGGGCACGCTGGCGGCGGGCATGGTGATGCCGGGCGTGAGCGCGGCGCAGGCCGTCGCGCCGGGCGTGCAGCAGGATGAACCGGCACTGGCGCGGCCGCTGAAGCCGAATCCCGAGTTCGCTCGCCTGCCGCGCTACGAAGGCACGCTCGGCGACCGGCCGATCGTCGTGCATCTCGGCCCGAAGACGGACGAGGAAGGCGTGCACGGCGAATACCAGTTCGCCGATACGGGCGAAGTCGTGCTGCTCGCGGGCGATCGCGATGGCGACACGCTCGAAATCGAAGAGTCGAACGACGGCACGAACATCACCGGCGTGTGGATCGGCCGCTTCGACGCGACGGGCGACCTGAAGGCCGACCGGATGAATTCGGACGAGTCGGATCCGCAGCCCGTCGTGCTGCGGCTTGCGCCGGGCAAGCGCGCGGCGCTGCAGGTGCGCGACGGCCGCGTGCAGGAAATCGAGACGGTGGGCGGCGTCGTCAACCTGCGCACCGACGACTGAACCCGCGCTGGCTCGGTGCGCGCGGCGCGCATTGTACCGGGCCAGCCGCGCCGATTTTGGCTAATCTAGCGACATATTCCGCAACCGAACGGCCTCGTGCCCGGCTTCCTGTCATGACTGCATCCACTCCCAAGCGCGCGCTGCAAACCCGTATCGTTCAACCCGACGACGTGATCCCGGAAGGCTTCCGTTCGTTCGTGCCGCCGGTCGCGCGCGCGTCGACGGTCGTGTTCCCCGATCTCGCGACGATGCGTGCGCTCGTCTGGCACAACGACAACCAGTGGCGCTACGGGCTGCATGCGACGCCGACGTCGCTCGCGCTCGCGCAGCGGCTCGCCGAGATCGAGGGCGGCACGCATGCGCTGCTGCAGCCGTCGGGCCTCGCGGCCATCATGAACGTCTACTTCGGGATCGTGAAAGCCGGCGACGACGTGCTGATTCCGCACAACGTGTACGGGCCGAACGCCGATTTCGGCAATTGGCTCGCGAAGGATTTCGGCATCACCGCGCGCTTCTACGATCCGCTGATCGGCGCCGGCATCGCCGACCTGATCCAGCCGAACACGCGGCTGATCTGGATCGAGGCGCCCGGCTCGGTGACGATGGAAGTGCCCGACGTGCAGGCGATCGCGGCGGCCGCGAAGGCACGCGGCGTCGTGACCGCGATCGACAACACGTTCTCGGCCGGGCTCGCGTTCAAGCCGTTCGAACACGGGGTCGACATCTCGGTGCAGGCGCTGACCAAGTACCAGTCGGGCGGCAGCGACGTGCTGATGGGTGCGACGATCACCGCGAACGCGGAACTGCACGCAAAGCTGAAGCTCGCGCGGATGCGCTGCGGCGTCGGCGTGTCGGTCGACGATTGCTCGCTCGTGCTGCGCAGCCTGCCGAGCATGCAGGTGCGCTTCGACGCGCACAGCAAGAGCGCGCTTGCGCTCGCGCAATGGCTGAAGGCGCGGCCGGAGATCGCGGCGGTATTGCACCCGCAGATCGCCGATTGCCCGGGGCACGCATCGTTCGTGCGCGACTTCACCGGCGCGGGCGGGTTGTTCTCGGTGGTGTTCGACGAGCGCTACAGCGCGGAGCAGGTCGACCGCTTCGTCGAGTCGCTCGAACTCTTCGCGATCGGCTGGAGCTGGGGCGGCGCGTGCAGCCTTGCGATGCCTTACGACGTCGCGTCGATGCGTCCGGACTGGCCGCATCGCGGCACGCTGGTGCGTTTCTATGTCGGCCTGGAAGACGAAGCCGACCTGCGTGCGGACATCGAGCGCGCGATGCAGGCCGCGCTGGGCTGATCGCTAGCCGATTACGTTCAGCAGAAAAACAAAACGCCGGCGCGATGCAATATCGCGCCGGCGTTTTTCATTGCGGATTCCGCAGGATCAGAACAGCCGCAGCAGCCCGTCGAGGCCGACGTGATCGAACGCGACGGTCGCCGCGTCGCGCACGACGGGCTTCGCGTGGTACGCGACCGACAGCCCGGCTTCGGCCATCATCTTCAGGTCGTTCGACCCGTCGCCCATCGCGATCGCACGGCTCGGCTCGAGGCCGAGCGACGCGCAGGTTTCGCGCAGCAGGCGCGCCTTCACGTCGGCGTTGACGATCTCGCCGAGCACCTTGCCGGTCAGCTTGCCGTCGACGATCTCGAGCGTGTTCGCATGCGCGTAGTCGAGGCCGAGGCGCGCCTTCAGCCGCTCGGTGAAGAACGTGAAGCCGCCCGACACGAGCAGCGTCTTCATGCCGGCAGCCTTCACGCCGGCGAGCATTTTCTCGGCGCCCGGCGTCAGTTGCAGCCGCTCCTCGTACACGCGTTCGAGCGCGTGCGCGTCGAGCCCGGCCAGCAGCGCGACGCGGCGCGTGAGGCTTTCGTTGAAGTCGCGGATCTCGCCGCGCATCGACGCTTCGGTGATCTCGGCGACCTGCGTTTTCAGTCCGCAGAAATCGGCGATCTCGTCGATGCACTCGATCGTGATCAGCGTCGAATCCATGTCCATCACGGCGAGCCCGAAATCGCCGAGCGTGCGGCCGGCCTCGACGAACGCGAAGTCGAGTGCGTGCGTGCCGCAGTACGCGTCGATGTCGAGGCGTTGCGCCGGGCTCGCGTCGTCGATCCGCAGCGCGTGATCGTCGATCCGCACGATGCGGGTGCCGCGCGACAGCGCGAGCAGCGGTTTGTGATGGGCGTCCGACAGCGGCGCAAGACTCTGGATGACGAGGTTGTGGGTCATGACGGGATGGTTGGGAAGCGAATGAAATGCGTATGCGGCCAACGGACAGCCGCCTGCCGATGCGGGCCCCGTCCGGCGTCGGGCCCTTGCGTGGCGAACGCGCCATTGTAGCCGGTTGGCCGCGCGCGGCGGTCAGGGGCGGATCGAAACCGCGCGCGGTGCGGCGGTCATTGCCTGTCCGCGCGATCCCAGTACGGCGGATCGCCGAAATGCTCGGCCAGGAACGCGATGAAGGCGAGCGTTTTCAGCGGGACGTGCGCGCGGCTCGGGTAGACGGCCCAGATCGCGATGTCTTCCGCGAACGGATAGTCGTCGAGCACCGTGACGAGCGCGCCGCTCGCGAGCAGCGGGCCGACGTCCCAGGTCGACTTGATCGCGATCCCGAAGCCGTCGACGAGCGCTTCGCGGATCGCCTCGCCGTTGCTCGCGACGAGCCGGCCGCCGACCCGCACCGTGAGCGGGCCTTGCGGCGTGGCGAACGACCAGTCGCGCTGGTCGCCGAGGATCACGCACTCGTGTTGAGCCAGGTCGGCCGGATGGCGCGGCGTGCCGTGCTCGGCGAGATAGGCGGGCGAGCAGCACAGCACGCGGCGGTTCGCGGCGAGCTTGCGGGCGACGAGCGTCGAATCCTTTAGCGTGCCGAGGCGGATCGCGACGTCGTAGCCGTCGTCGACGAGGTCGACGATCTCGTCCGACAGCCGCAGGTCGAGCGACACGGACGGATAACGGCGCAGGAACGCGGGAATCACCGGCGCGACATGCTGGCGGCCGAACGACGACGACATCGACACTTTCAGCCGCCCGTACGGCTCGGTGCGGCCGTGGCCGACCGACGCGCGCGCGGCGTCGGCGGCCGACAGCAGCGTATCGGCGTGTGCCATGAAGACTTCGCCGTCCTGCGTGAGGCTGATGCGGCGCGTGGTGCGGTGCAGCAGCCGTGCGCCGAGCTGGCGCTCGAGCTGCGCGATGCGGGCGCTCGCGACCGCGGCCGACACGCCGAACTCGCGCCCGGCCGCGGTGACGTTCGCGAGCAGCGCCGCGCGCACGAACAGCGCGACGTCGAGCAGGTCGAGCGGTTTGTCGGGGGCCGGAATCGGATCGGAGGCCATTATTCTGAAAATCCTGAAAATGTTTCAGGAAATATAGCGGTTTTCTCAAATGATCGGGTTGCCTACGATGACGTTCATGGGGCCGCGCCGTGGCCCGGAGGATTTCCTGAAGGAGTTTCGTGATGAAAGCCGTTGGACTGACCCGTTATCTGCCGATCGACGACCCGCAGGCCTTGCTCGACGTGGAGCTGCCGCAGCCCGTGCCGGGCCCGCGCGACCTGCTCGTGAAGGTCGAGGCGATTTCCGTGAACCCGGTGGACACCAAGGTGCGCGCGCCGAAGCCGCAGGTCGAGGACACCCCGCGCGTACTCGGCTGGGATGCGGCCGGCACGGTGGTCGCGGTGGGTGCCGACGTCACGCTGTTCCGGCCCGGCGACGAAGTGTTCTACGCGGGCAGCATCACGCGGCCGGGCGCGAACAGTGAATTCCATGCGGTCGACGAGCGGATCGCCGCGCTGAAGCCGCGCACGCTCGATTTCGCCGCGGCGGCCGCGCTGCCGCTCACCGCGCTGACCGCATGGGAAGCGCTGTTCGACCGGCTGCACGTGTCGCCGCAGGGTGCGGACGCCGGCAAGTCGGTGCTGATCATCGGCGGCGCGGGCGGCGTGGGCTCGATCGCGATCCAGCTCGCGAAGACGCTCGGCAAGCTGCACGTGATCGCGACCGCGTCCCGACCGGCCTCGGCCGACTGGGTGCGCGCACTGGGCGCGGATACGGTGGTCGACCATTTCGGCGACTTGCCCGCACAGTTGCGCGAGGCCGGGCATCCGAACGTCGACTACGTGCTGATTTTCAACGACACGGATCGTCATTTCCCTGCCGCGGCGGAAGTCATCCGGCCGCAGGGCGGCATTTGCACGATCGTCGAGAACGACAAGCCGGTGCCGGTCGAACTGCTGAAGGCGAAGAGCGCCGCGTTTCACTGGGAATTCATGTTCACGCGTGCAATGTTCGAGACGCCGGACATGATCGAGCAGCACCGGATCCTCGGCGAAGTGGCGCGGCTCGTCGACGGCGGCACGCTGCGCACGACGCTCGGCGAGCAGCTCGGCCCGATCAATGCGGCAAACGTGCGGCGCGCGCACCAGGTGCTCGAGGCCGGGCGCGCGATCGGCAAGCTCGTGCTGAGCGGCTTCTGAGCCGGCATCGCACGTAAGGTTGCGGCGCCGCGAACGCAAGCGGGGTAACACCCGATGCGTTTGCGGCGCATTGCCCGCCGCTTGGCGGTAGACTGGCAGCGCATCATGCATCGAAAACCGCGCGGCACGCGCGTGCCGCCGCATACCAAGGAGGTCAGCATGAGCCAACGCAGCTTGTCAGTCGCCGCATCGTGGTCGGTCGTGCTCGCGGCGGCGTGCGTCAGCGCGAGCGTATTCGCGGCGCCGCCGGTCAAGGGCAGCCTGAAGGGCGGCGGTACCGGACAGCTCGAATACACCGTCAAGGTCGACTCGAAGACCTTCGGCAATACGCAGGAGACCCGCAAGATCCGCTCGGGCGAGACGGACGACTTCAACTGGAAGTCGGTGCCGCCGAGCGGGGCGGTCGCGATGCCGGACGGGTGCCCGAACGCCGACAGCCTGCCGCGCGACGAGAACGGCGCAATGGTGCGCCAGACCCAGGTGCGGCTCGCGCCGTCGATCGACGCGAAGGGGATCGCCAACGTGCAGATGAGCTTCCAGGCGGCCGCGCCGAAGGGCACGCGCAACGTGACGGTCGGCGGCAAGTCGCTGCAGTGTCCGGACGTCGTGTCGGTGAGCCAGGTGAAGTGGGTGTCGATCTCGACCAACGGCGGGTCGAAGTCCGTCGCGATGAGCGATGGCACGAAGGTGACGGTGTCGATCAAGCGCTGAGCGGTGCGCGCGGGCCGGTGCCGGAGCCGGTGCGCGCACAACGGCTTCGACTCGCGCCTGCCCCGCGCACGTGACCGTTTCGTGTCGCCGTCACGGTGAATTCTCGCGACCTGCTTCGCGGTAGCATGCTGCCTCAGCGGCATGGCAGCCGTTCGACGTACGACAGCATCGCGTGGCGACCTGCGTGACGTCATGCGACTGTCACGCTATGCTCGCCCGCATCATCACCTTCCTGTCACGACATCCCGATGAATTACCGAATGCGCGCGTGGCTGTGTGCCATTGCGTTCGTCGCCGCGCACGCGCACGCGGCCGACGATTGTGGTTTTGTGAAAAAGGTCGAGTTGCCGTCGCGGCAGCAGGTGGCCGTCGTGTCGAGCGGCGCGCTCGAGCCGTGCTCGACCGGCAGTTACGCGGTGCGCGTGTATTCGACCGCGCATGCCGCTCCTGGCTTCGATACCGACGATTACGTGACGGGCGCGCTGCATGCGCGTGACGGTACGGTCACCGATGCGTTCACGGCCGACCTCGGTGCACGTGCGCCGCAGGCGCTCGTCGTGACGACGCGCTCGGCCGGCAGCGGCGGCTATGTCGGTGCGCAGGCCTATGTGACGACGCCGCGCGCGGTGCGGCTCGTTGCGTCGGTCGACGGGCTCGCGCCGGACGCGGACATCGCGGCCGCGTTGCGGCAGGCGCTCGGCAAGCGCCGCGGCGTGCGCTGACCGGCGAACCGCGCGAACGCATCGCGCGGTGACGCCGCGTGTCAGTGCGCGCGTTCTTCGAGCCGCGCGGCGAGAAAGCGGTGATCGGCCGAGAACAGCCGGCGGTAGGTCATCAGCACCGCACCGACGGTGCCGAGCGCGGAGGCCGCGGCAATCAGGAACATGATCACGATCTGGTAGCGCACGGCCTGCAGCGGCGACTGGCCGGCCAGCACCTGGCCCGTCATCATCCCCGGCAGGCTCACGACGCCGACGACGGCCATCTGGTTCAGCGTCGGCAGCATGCCCGCCCGCACGGCCTGGCGTGCAGCGTCCTGGGCCGCTTCCCAGCGCGTCGCGCCGAGCGCGAGTGCGGTTTCGACACGGTCGCGGCGCGCCGTGAGCTCTTCCATCATCCGTTCGACGCCGAGCGACACGCCCGTGAGCGTATTGCCGAGAATCATCCCGAGGATCGGAATCGCGTATTGCGGTGCGTACCACGGATGGATGCGGATCACGACGAACAGGCCGACCGCCGCGACGAACCAGCTGCTGAACCAGATCGACGCGATGCTGTCGATGCGCTGGCCGCGATACGTGCGCTTGCCGCGCCCCGCGCCGGCGAACCCGGCGATCAGCGTCATCAGTGCGGTGAGCGGCAGCACGACGTACCAGTGCGGATGGCCGAACACCCAGCCGAGCACGTAGCCGATCGCGAGCAACTGCACGACGGTGCGCACGGCCGCGAGCCCAAGCTTGCGGCCGAGGCCGAGCGACAGTGCCATCGAGATCGCGCCGTTGACCGCGACCAGCGCGGCGGCGATGCCGACGTCGACGAGGCTCAGGTCCTGCAGGACGGGACTCATTGCGTTGCCTCCGTCGGGTTGGCCACGTGCATCACGCCGGCCTGCATCACGAGCCGTATCGTGCCGATTCGCGCGGCCTGGGCCGGATCGTGCGAGATCCACATGTACGCGCGGGCGTCGGGCGCCGCGTCGAACCATGCGCCGACGAGCGCCTCGATCGCGCGCGCCGATTCGGGGTCGAGCGCGGACGTCGGCTCGTCGAGCAGCAGCACGTCGGGATCGAGTTGCAGCACGCGCAGCAGCGCGGCGATCTGCGCTTCGCCGCCGGACAGGTCGCTCGCGCGCTTGTCGAGAAAGTCGGGGCCGCGGCCGGCCTGCGCGGCGAGCGCTTCCGCGCGCGCGCGATCGAACCCAACGTCGCGATAGATCGCGAGCGAATACGGATAGCGCAACTGCGATTCGACGGTGCCGTCCATCTGCGCGGGGCGCTGGCGTACATAGGCGACGCTGCGCCGGTAGCGCGGGATCGCGCTGCGCCGGATCCCGTGGCCGCGCCACAGGATGTGGCCGCCGTCGAGCGGATCGAGCAGCGCGAGTGCGCGCAGCAGCACGCTCTTGCCCGACCCGGACGGCCCGGTGATAGCAATTCGCGATCCCGCTGCGAGGCTGAAATCGGTCGGGGCGAGCAAGGTCTTGCCGCTGCTGGCGTCGCGCCGCGTGATGCGCTGTGCATCGATGAGGCCGGTGGGGGCTGTCATGTCACAAATGAAAAAAAGCGTTAATGGCGCCGAAACGTCACCAGGGCGTGCGTCATAATACCGATTGAAAAGCCGCGGGTGTCGTGCGCCGTTCGTCCACGCAAGCGGCCCGGCATGGTGCGGCAACATTTCAGAACAACAACGGAACCGCCATGACGCTAACCCGAGCCATCGGCAAATCGGCTGCATGGATCGTCGGTATCGTCGCGGTGCTCATCGCGGCGGCCGGCGTCTTTCTCTTCGCCTTCGACTGGAATCGCGCGAAGCCGTGGGTCAACGAACAGGTCACAGCCGCACTCGGCCGCCCGTTCGCGATCAACGGCGACCTCAAGGTCGGCTGGCGCCGCCCCGACGGCGAAACCGGCTGGCGCGCATGGGTGCCCTGGCCGAGCTTTTCGGCCACGCACCTCGAAATCGGCAACCCCGACTGGGCGAAGACGCCCAAGTTCGTCACGCTCGATGCCGCGCACTTCGATCTCGCGATCCTGCCGCTGCTCGCGCATGAAATCGTGATCCCGTCGATCGACGTCGTGAATCCGGCCGTCGACCTCGAGCGGCTCGCGGATGGCCGCAACACGTGGACCTTCCAGTTCAAGCAATCGGCGCAGCCGTCGCCGTGGAAGGTGCGGCTCGACAGCTTCGGCTTCGCGAAGGGTACCGTCACGTATCGCGACGCGATCACCAAGGCCGACCTGACCGTCGCGATCGATACGCTCGGGCAGCCGATTCCGCTCGGCGACGTGCTGAAGGAGCAGGAGCAGACGTCGCGCGCGGCATCGGCGCAGCGTGTCGGCAAGCACGGCGCCGCGCAGCTGAGCGCGAAGGCCAACGCGGAGGCCGCGTCGAGCGCTTCGGCCGCGCAGGCTGCGAGTGGCGCGTCGGTGGCGGGTGCGTCTGCTGCGTCTGCCGTGGCTTCGTCCTCGTCCTCGTCCTCGTCCTCGTCCGCGTCGTCCGCCTCTTCGAAATCGGCCGCTGCCGCCGCGTCCGGTGCCAGCGGCGCGAGCAGCGTCGCGGCGCCCGCGAAGCCGTCCGGCCCGACCTATGCGTTCGGGCTGACGGTCGACGGCCGCTACAAGAACGTGCCGATCAGCGGTACCGGCAAGCTCGGCGGCGTGCTCGCGATCCAGGACGCGTCGCGGCCGTTCCCGCTGCAGGCCGACGTGAAGGCCGGCGACACGCGGCTCGCGATCGTCGGCACGCTGACCGATCCGATGCATCTCGCGGCCATCGACCTGCGGCTGTGGCTGCAGGGCACGTCGATGTCGCATCTCTACCAGCTCAGCGGCATCACGCTGCCCGATACGCCGCCTTACGCGACCGAAGGGCGGCTGATCGGCAACTTCAAACGGAAGGCCAGCACGTTCCGCTACGAGAATTTCAACGGCCGCGTCGGCGGCAGCGATCTCGGCGGCACGCTTGCGTACGAGCAGCGTGAACCGCGGCCGAAGCTGTCGGGCGAGCTCGTGTCGAACCTGCTGCAGTTCTCCGATCTCGCCCCGGTGATCGGCGCGGATACGGCCGCGAGCAAGGCCAAGCGCGGCGACACGACGAAACAGCCGTCGAGCCGCGTGCTGCCGGTCGAGACGTTCCGTACCGACCGCTGGCGCGCGCTCGACGCGGACGTCAAGTTCACGGGCCGCAAGCTGGTCAAGAGTTCGGACCTGCCGATCACCAACCTGTACACGCATATCGTGATGCAGGACGGCGTGCTGTCGCTCGAGCCGCTGCAGTTCGGCGTCGCAGGCGGCACGCTCGCGACGACCGCGCATCTCGACGGCAGCGGCACGCCGCTGAAAGGCCGCTTCACGGTGGCCGCGCGACACCTGAAGCTCAAGCAGCTGTTCCCGGCGCAGAAGGTCATGCAGTCGGCGCTCGGCGAGATCAACGGCGATGCGTCGCTGTCGGCGACCGGCAACTCGCCGGCCGCGCTCGCCGCGACGTCGAACGGTGAAGTGAAGGCGCTCGTGACGGACGGCCGCATCAGCCGCCTGTTGATGGAAGCAGCGGGGCTGAACGTCGCGAACGTCGTCTACGAGAAGCTGTTCGGCAACAACGACGTGAAGATCAACTGCGCGGCGGTCGACTTCGTCGCGACCAACGGGATCCTCGACCCGAAGGTGTTCGCGTTCGATACCGACGACGCGCTGATCAACGTCGACGGCCCGATCAGCCTGCGCGACGAAACGCTGAACCTGAAGATCCATCCGCACACGAAGGGCTTCCGGATCTTCTCGCTGCGCTCGCCGCTGTATGCAAAGGGGACGTTCAAGAACCCGGACGTCGGCGTCGATGCGGGCGCGCTCGCGCTGCGGGCCGGCGCGATGGTCGGGCTCGGGCTGATCAATCCGTTCGCCGCGTTGATCCCGCTGATCGCACCGAGCAACAACAAGGACGTGCCGTGCTCGGAGCTGTTCGGGCAGATGAACGCGAAAGCGGCGCAGCGGGCGGCGGCGAAGGCTGGCAAGTAAGGGAGCAGTGCGGCGACTGGCGGGGCGCTCAGGCGTGGCCGGCCGCCCCGCACGGCGGGTGAATTGGCGGGGCCGGAACGGGTGCGGTCGGCAGTTTCTCCGACACCTGCTAAAATACACGGTTTTCCGTCGATTTCTCTCTTAACGGGACCTGCCGTGCTTTCTACTGCCAACATCACGATGCAATTCGGGCCGAAGCCCTTGTTCGAGAATATCTCGGTCAAATTCGGCGAGGGCAACCGCTATGGTCTGATCGGCGCGAACGGCTGCGGCAAGTCGACGTTCATGAAGATCCTCGGCGGCGACCTCGAGTCGAGCGCCGGCAACGTCGCGCTGGAGCCGAACGTGCGTCTCGGCAAGCTGCGCCAGGATCAGTTCGCGTACGAAGACGTGCGCGTGCTCGACGTCGTGATGATGGGCCACACCGAGATGTGGGCCGCGATGACCGAGCGTGACGCGATCTACGCGAACCCGGAAGCCACCGACGACGACTACATGCACGCCGCCGAGCTCGAAGGCAAGTTCGCCGAATACGGCGGCTACGATGCCGAGGCGCGCGCGGGCGCGCTGCTGCTCGGCATCGGCATCGAGGAGAAGTTCCACACCGGCACGATGGCCGACGTCGCGCCGGGCTGGAAGCTGCGCGTGCTGCTCGCACAGGCGCTGTTCTCGAAGCCGGACGTGCTGCTGCTCGACGAACCGACCAACAACCTCGACATCAACTCGATTCGTTGGCTCGAGCACACGCTCAACGAGTACAACTCGACGATGATCATCATCTCGCACGATCGTCACTTCCTGAACGCGGTGTGCACGCACATGGCCGACATGGACTTCGGCACGCTGAAGGTCTGGCCGGGCAACTACGACGACTACATGCTCGCATCGGCACAGGCGCGCGAGCGTCAGGCCGCGGCGAACACGCGTGCGAAGGAGCGCGTGGCCGAGCTGCAGGACTTCGTGCGCCGCTTCTCGGCGAACAAGTCGAAGGCCCGCCAGGCGACCAGCCGCGCGAAGCAGATCGACAAGATCAAGATCGAGGAATTCAAGCCGTCGTCGCGCCAGAACCCGTTCATCCGTTTCGAGTTCGAGAAGAAGCTGCACAACGTCGCGGTGGTGGCGGAAGACATCACGAAGAAGTACGAGCGCACGATCTTCCAGAACTTCAACCTGTCGGTGCAGCCGGGTGAGCGCATCGCGATCATCGGCGAGAACGGCGCGGGCAAGACGACGCTGCTGCGTTCGCTGCTCGGCGCGCTCGCGCTCGAGCACGGTACGGTGAAGTGGTCCGAGAACGCGAATGTCGGCTACATGCCGCAGGACACGTACGAGGAGTTCCCGAACGACATCACGCTGATGGACTGGATCGACCAGTACCGCAAGGACGGCGACGACGAAACGATGGTGCGCGGCACGCTGGGCCGCCTGCTGTTCTCGTCGGACGACATCAGGAAGTCGGTGAAGGTGCTGTCGGGCGGCGAGAAGGGTCGCATGATCTGGGGCAAGCTGATGCTCGGCCGCCACAACGTGCTGCTGATGGACGAGCCGACCAACCACATGGACATGGAATCGATCGAGTCGCTGCAGATCGCGCTCGAGCAGTTCGAAGGCACGCTGATTTTCGTGTCGCACGACCGTGAGTTCGTGAGCGGGCTGGCGAACCGGATTATTGAAGTGCGGACGGATGGGACGCTGTTCGACTTTGGTGGCAATTACGAGGAGTTCCTGACGAGTCAGGGGCAGGAGTAAAGCCGCCGGATTGTCCCAAGACCACCGCTCATGTGTCCCGGATTGTCCCGCGGAATTGTCCCGTTGGGACAGCGGCAACGCAGTTCTTAGAGGACACTAGAAGGGGCGCGTCAGGCGGGCCGCCAAAAACACGAAAGGCCCACATCGGCAGATTGTCGGTGTGGGCCTTCTTGCTTCGTGGCTGGAATATCGTGGCGGTCGGGATTGAGAGAGTCATTAATGGGCAGTGGCTATCGGTATATTGCAAGGACCCAATGACGCTCACTTGTTCTTGCACTTGGCGCAGAAGTAAACGCGATTCCCGTTGGCATCGGTACGAAACCAAACCTGCTTCCGACCAGAGCTATTCCAGCCGCGTAACTCAACATTGCATCTGGAACAAACCTTGGGTCCAAACGTTGATCCAGGCTTGTTTCTAAAAAGGTACGACAGTAGTAAGCATGGAACGAGGATAGCGATAGCAATGCCCGTAAAGATGTCCATAGCACTCTGAAGCCTTCGAGTATGTGGGGCAAAAGGGCTGGCGAACCGTGCATATGAAGCTCATGGCTTTCTAGGCAGGTCTTGTGAGTAGGCGCAGTCAATACGGTGACTTCGTTCCCCACTGGCCGGTATATGGATTTTGGTTCCCTTGGGTGGACCAGTTATCCAGTTTTGTGTCGTTCGGGTTGGTCTGGTAGTGCCCCTGAACGTAGGTGCCGTTTGAGCGCGTGTAGCCGTTGACGTAGTGCTCCCCAGGGGACGACCCGTAGAGATTCGAGCTCGGTGCGCGGTAACCGTAGCTGGAGGTATGCGCGTGTGTTGCGCCTGCGCTTACAAGAAGCGCGGCGAGAATGATCTTTTTCAAGGTGGTCCCCTGTAGCGTATCGGAAGTTGTTATCCCGCGCGTAGCAAATCCACGGCGCAGTGGTCTTATGCTACACGGTCCTTCCGGCTAATTCGACTGGTGCTTGTGGGGCTCCAAATGTTCGCCGGGAAAACCTGAGCGGGTATCTGATAGAGTCCTGCCGCAACATTCCCCCGTGTGGCCCTCCCGATGTCATATATGTGTCACTTGCTTAGCCCTCCACGCTCTAGCCCTGGCCATCGCGCTTCTCAATCGCTTTGCGCGCCCCTTCTGGCAATGCGGCGAACATCACCGCCACAGTCTTCGGGCGTGTTATGCGGTCTTCCACGATTAAATTGACTAGAGTGAACATGCTGTTGGAAACATCTGCAACATCATCCGGGTCCATCATTCCTGGGTGGACTGCGTTGTTCCCAACAACACGGACAACGTCTAGTGCCTGCTGAATTTGCGGGTTCAAGCCTTGTTTAACGAGATACCCTATTTGTTTGTTAATGCTGTCGCCGTCCGCCTTCAGCGCCACACATAGTCTTTCTATGGCTACGCGCAACAGGGCACACGCGGCACGAGGCGAGACCGCAGAAACAGCGCGCGCCTCTTCATAGTCACGTGCTACATCTTCGGGCATATCAGGATGAGGTAACGGAATAATGGAGTGGGCAGGCACAACCATTTTTCCTGTAGGTGCCCTGTCAGATACCTCGTCCGCCCACCACAGCGTCTCCTTTGTGCAGTGAGAGCAGGTACTAATCCAGGCTTGCGTGTAGTTGCCGTTATTATGTCTGTTGAGAATGAACCAGCCAGCATGGGCATAGGCGGAGCAATGCGGACAGGTAAACGCGTTCAAGCGGAAGGCGGGCGGCGTGAAGGTCATGCTGGCTGATGTCTCGATAGTTGGTCGGATGATTTTAATGCATCAGGGGTGTTCAAAGTTTCATCTTTAGGTAAACCCTTGCCTGACTGTCATATGGCCAATCGCGGATTGCCGGAATAGGGTGGTGTTCGTCATTTATTGACACTTTGCTGGCAGGGTTATGGACTCCAACCTGACACATCGGCCACGGGAAAGAGTCATGAGCAAGGGCAAGCACATCGGTTACTTCCGCGTTAGCGCGGTAGACCAGGACACTGAGCGCCCCTAGCTTCAGGCAGCGCTGGACTACTTGTGCGATGGCGATACGCTGGTGATGCATAGCATGGACCGCGTTGCACACAACACCGAGGACCTGCAAAGGATGGTCTGCAAGTTGACCGAGCGGGGTGTTACGGTCCAGTTCGTGAAAGACGCTATGGTTTTCTCAGCGGACAAGCGGAACCCTCAGCAGGAACTCATGATGACCATGCTAGCCGCGTTTGCTCAGTTCGAACGGTCATTGATTCGCGAGCGCCAGCGTGAGGGTATCGCTATAGCCAAGGCCAACGGGGTATACAAGGGCCGTAAGCGTTCGCTCAGTCCCGAGCAAGTTGTGATGCTGCAACAGCGGGTAGCCAGCGGGGAAACCAAAACGGCCATCGCTCGGGACTTCGGGATCAGTCGAGAGACGCTATATCAATATTTCCGACCACAAGCCGATTCGGAAAGGGCCTGTTATAGGGCTGGCAAATAAAGCGATAGCCCAGAATTCGGTCCTGGCGGCATTCCCAACGCTTGGTCGCCGGACGGTAGTATCCGAAGCTGTGCTAGAAGAGCATTAGATTCAAATCGCTGCCCAATCAATCTTTCGGACTCGGGGCGGGGTGTTCTAGAGAGCCGCGCGCGAAATACAACCGGTTCGGTGTTAGCTGATATTGCACGCAAGCATATGGCTCGCATGTAGAACCGGTTGAACTCGCCTTCTGCCAACGTCTCATGTGCGTTCGACGGAATTTTAGCCGTCGTCACGTTACCGTTAGCCTGACGACGCTGTTCCATTGCATTTAAGAACCGTCGCCTCTGTATTTCGAGTGCGAGCCATTCATCGTCATGACCGCGTGCAGCTTCCGCCAACAAGTCCGCCCAACCACCGTGCCCAAGATGACTTAACCGTGAACTGAGGTAAATTCTGTTCGCGCGAAGGTCATCGGCTATCTCGTTCAACATAAGCTGTCGAGTAGTTTCATCAAGGTGTCGATATTCCAGAGCCATGTGGTCCCCCGAATTAGTTGCGTAGTCGTTTCTTAAATTTCAGCCCCGCATTCCTTGTGTCAGTGCGCAGCTTA
This sequence comes from Burkholderia sp. Ac-20349, assembly GCF_017104865.1. NCBI lineage: Bacteria > Pseudomonadati > Pseudomonadota > Betaproteobacteria > Burkholderiales > Burkholderiaceae > Burkholderia > Burkholderia sp. Ac-20349. Next base: position 74,590 of record NZ_JAAGPM010000013.1, on the reverse strand, counting down.
TGGCTGGCACGCAAGAATTTTACCTGCGGGGAGCCAGCCGTCGTGAGCATTCATGTGTGGAGGCTGACTGCGCAACGCGCAAAGTCGCGTGACAGCGGCTTTCTTTGGCACGTAGAATTTTCGCTCCGTACGGCAACACGAAGAGTGCAATGAGCGAGATTACACAGCCAACCCCTGAACAAATCCGAGAGCTGATTAAAAGGCATGGCGTCACCCGAGGCGAGGCCGCTGCGTTGGTGCATGTGAGTATCAACGCATGGCATAAGTGGAGCGCGAGCGAGGGTAGTGGAGATCACCGCGCAATGCCGCTTGTGGCTTGGGAACTACTGCTATTGAAGTTGGGCGAGCATCCTAGCAAGAGGTTGGTTGATGAATAACCCCATTGGGGTTGTGTTGTTGTGGAGGCAGCGCACTGGGCGCGCCGATAACTTAGTGAGTTAGTAAATGTTCCAAACTGTCATCAGCTTTTGTCGATTCTCCTTCACCATCGATCAAGGCATCGTGTCAGTCCGCATCGGCTCCCGTGAATTCCTGCTGCTCCGTGACTACAAAGAGCGCAACCGGAAACCTCGCCTGTTTGAAGCCTTTCGTGACACCGAAGCCCGCAGCTGGGAGGCGCTGGCAATGCGTCGCTGGTTGGTCTCCAGCTTCCCAGCCTGAGCATCCTGAGGGCTCTATAGAGAATCCTGCTCACCCCCTAAGAAGCGCCTTCCGGAAACGGCTGGCGCTTTTTTGTTTCCAGCCGGCTTAGCGCCAAGCTGGGCAAGGCTCTCCCGCTGCTTTGACTGTCTATCCCCTCACTCTCGCTCTACGTGCCGCCCCACAACGCCTTGTGCAGTAAGCGGAAGAGGGATTTAGGGCGTCTAGCCCCTCCTAGGCGTATGCGCTGACGCCCGCATTAGCGCATGCGTGTGCGCACCTGTCTTTTGGAGTCCTCCGTATCCCACGGAGACTCTTTTCTACCTCCAGTCTTCTTGCCTCCATGCCCGTTCCTATGGAGCTACCGAGCACTTCCGTTATGCGCCGGTCGCGCCATTCGGCAAGGTGGGCTTTGTTAAGCTGCGCAGCCGGAATGGAACAGAGTTTCTTTTCCTTTTTGAGCAGTCGCTGCAGCGTCCGGCAGTCCCACTCGCTTGACCGCTTTCCGGGCATAGGGTGCTCTATGTACTTCCGAAACAGGTCCCCGACAATTGGGCCGGTATCGATAGCCTTGACCGAGTGTCCGCGCTCGTGGTCTTCGGCCCAGCGCATGGCAGCTTCCTCGCTGGTGAAGGTTGCGGACAGGCTAGGCTGCCCTTTGCGGCCGATTTTGACCGGCCATTTTGTCGCGCGCAGGGTGATTGTGGCCATTCATGTTCTCCAAGGCGTTGATTTTGAACATGAACGCGGCAAGTATCGCACGACCGTGAGTTCGTGAGCGGGCTGGCGAACCGGATTATTGAAGTGCGGACGGATGGGACGCTGTTCGACTTTGGTGGCAATTACGAGGAGTTCCTGACGAGTCAGGGGCAGGAGTAATTGTCCTGACGCTTCCGCTCATGCGTCACAGCCTGGCAGTAGTACGAAGCCGGGGCGCATAGAACGAAGCTGCCAGATACGCATTGGGCCCGCATCGACAACATTGTCGATGCGGGCTTTTTCATTGCCGCACCGGTGAGACCCGGCGGCGTCGTGAATTCCCGTTTCCTTCCGTCAATCGACTTCGGGTAAATTACGCTCCGAATACCACCCTTAATTTCCGACCCGGAGCCGCCCCCTCGATGCAGGACCATCCTCTCCCGCTCGATCTATCCGGCCTTTCGCAAAGCCTGTACGCGCAAGGCACCGAGGAAGGCATCCTGTCGCGCCTGATGGAGCGGATCGCGCCGACCAACCGCTTCTGCGTCGATATCGGCGCAAGCGACGGCCTGCGCAACAGCAACACGGCGCGGCTGCTGCGCGAACAGGATTGGTCCGGCGTGCTGGTGGAAGGCAGCGCGTACCGCTTCGGCAAGCTTGCCGCCCATTACGCGGGCGCGGATCGCGTTCGCTTGCACCATGACCGCGTCCAGCCCGACACGATCGACACGTTGCTCGCCGATGCGAACACGCCAACCGACTTCGACCTGTTGTCGATCGACATCGACGGCAACGACTACTGGGTCTGGCGCGGCCTGCAAGCATTCCAGCCGCGCATCGTCGTAATCGAATACAACCCGTACTACACGCCGCCCGAGCGTTGGGTCATGTGCTTCAACCCGGAACATGAATGGGACGGCTCGACCTATTACGGCGCGAGCCTCGAATCGCTTGTGCATCTCGGCAAGCAGAAGGGCTATGAACTCGTGTGCTGCGACGACATGGGCAACAACGCCTTCTTCGTGCGGCAGGACCTGTATCCGCTGCTCGGCATCGCAAACAATGCTCCTTCGGTGCTGTTCCGCCCGGCGATGTACAAGGTGCGCTACGTCGGGCACAACACGTTCCTGAGCGGCCATCCGTATCGATTCGGGCCGGCCGAGCATATCTGAATGGACTCGCTCGCCGCGACCTTCGACGAGATCCGCGACGCCTATGCGTTGGGCCGCAGCGGGCCGCCACGCCAGGTCGGCGAGCGCGTGTGGCATCTGCCGACCGATGACGGCGGCGTAGCGATCAAGCTCTACGCGTCCGAACATCATGCGCGTGCGGCCAAGGAAGCTGCGGTGCTTGCGCACTTCGAGACGCACGGCGATACACGTTTCCATGTGCAGGCGTTGAAACGCACGGTGGCCGGCACACCGATGTGGACGGGGTCAAACGCCCACGCGATGCTGACGCGCTGGGAAACCGGGCAGTTCAGAACATACGACACGTTTTCACCGGCCGAATGGGATGCGCTCGGCGAGAGTCTGGCGGCGTTGCATCTAAGCCTCGAGCGGCTTCATCTGCCGCAGATCGACACGATCCGCGCCCGGCTGACCGCGATCGACGCGGACGCGGTGCGCCGCAGCCTGCTCGATGCGCTGGATCGCTCACGCTCGAGCGACGGCGCCGAGAATCTGCGCCGCTACGTCGATCTCGCGCTGCGCCTGCTCGATCGCTACTATCCAGGCAGCATCGACGCGTTTCCCGCCGACGATCCGCAGCACCCGATCCACAACGACTACAACCAGTTCAACTATCTGTTCACGGGCACGCTGCCGCCGCTCATTCTCGACTGGGAAGCGTCAATCGGCGCGCCGCGCGAATACGAGCTGGTGCGTTGCCTGAACCATCTGCCGCTGGAGGCGCCGCATCTGGCGCAAGCGTTCGTGCTGGCGTATCGGCGGGCCCGGCCGGTGGATCCGGCACGCATTGCATGGGCGGTCGATGCCGCGTGCCTGCAGCACGCGCTCAAGCTCTGGATCGTGCAAGGCTGGCTCGACGATCCGTCGCGCTTTGCATCGCATCTGAGCGGCGCGGTGACGATGGCGTCCGCGATGGTGGATGCGCGTGACCGTCTCGTCGATTTCTTTTCCCGATGCATCGAAGCAGGACGCTGAAGTGAATGCGAATCTGAACCGGATCTCGAATCCGACGCCGCCAGGCGAGCGGCAGCATGTGTTTCCGCCGCCGCTGGATCGCGACTATCGCGTCGAAGACGGGCGCGTACTGACGCGCTCGCTGGAAGCGCATATCGTCGATCACTGCAACCTGACCTGCGCGGAATGCTGCTCGCTGTCGCCGCTCCTGCCCGAGTGGTACGCGAGCCCCGCATCGCTCGAGGCCGATCTGCGCCGCGCCGCGAAGGTGCTGCGCCCGCGCATGTTCAAGCTGGTCGGTGGCGAGCCGCTGCTGCATCCGGCGCTCGTCGAACTCGTCGAGCGCGTGCGCGCCACGGGCATCGCGCCTGTGATCTCCGTCACGACGAACGGCCTGAAACTGGGCGAGATGACGGATGCGTTCTGGCAGGCGGTGGATGCGCTGACGATCTCGCGCTATCCGAAGCCGTCGCTGTCGCCCGAGCTGGTCGCGCACATCGAGCATCAGGCCGCGCGCTTCGACGTGCGTCTGAACTGGAAGGTGCAGGACGTGTTCACGACGATGAACCGCGCGCAACCCGGCACCGATCGCGACGAAGCACAGCGCCTCTATCAGGATTGCTGGATCCGCGAGCGCTGCCATATGATTCGCGACGGCATGTTCTACACGTGCACGCGTCCGGCGCATTTCCATACGCTCTACAAGGGCGAGAAGGATTTTCAATCCGACGGTCTGCCGCTGCGCGACGACGCGGACATGCTCGACGCGATGCTCGCCTATCTGCACCGCGACGCGCCGCTCGAAGCGTGTCTGCATTGCCAGGGCGGCAGTGCGCCGGTGGCGCCGCATCGCATCCTCAAACGCATTGAAGTGGACTCCTTGAAGGCACGTTATCCATGATCGTCGGCACGCGCGACCTGTTCGGCTTCGACCGGCTTCACTATCATCCGCGCAGCGGTACGACGGCGTCCGGCATCCGGGCCGTCCTGCGTGCAGCGGGGCAACCGGCCGGTGAGCCGGACGCGGCGGCCATTGCGGGCTATCTGAGCGGCGAGCGTCTGATCGGCCGCACCGTGCTGCGCGACGTGCGCGCGGTGCCGCCCGGCCATGCACTGATCCGTTCGCCGCAAGGGCTGACCGTGCAGCCGGCCCCCGAGCAGCCGCAGCACGCGGATCTGGAAACCGTGCTGCGCGCGTCGCTGCAGCGCGCGCTCGACAGCGGCAAGCGCGTTGCGCTGGCGTTGAGCGGTGGGCTCGATTCGGCGCTGCTGCTCGCGTTGCTGCGCGAACTCGGTGCGCAGCGGCACGTGACGTCCTACATCCTCGTGACCGACATGCCGGACTATTGCGAGCGCGACGCCGCACTCGAACTGGCCGCGCAGATGCAGGCGAACGTGAAGATCGTGCGCGCGAACGAGGCCGATTTCGTCGCGGCGCTGCCGAGAACGACGCGTGCGGTCGAGGAGCCGATGTTCAACCTGCATCCGGTCGCAAAGCTGCTGCTCGCCGACGCGATGGCCGCGGACGGTGTCGAGGTGGCCATCACGGGCGACGGCGCGGACCAGGTGCTGCGCCGCGACCAGTCGGCCAACTATCTGCCGCTGTGCCATGCGTTGTTCGATGCGGCGTCGGTCGAGCTGCATCCGCCGTTCGTCGACGATGCCGTCGTCGCGCATTTGACGAGCATCGCGCCCGATCCGGACAAGCAATGCCTGCGCGATCTCGGCGCACGCCTGAACCTGCCGGACCGGCTCGTGCACGGCCCCAAGCGCGGACGGCTCGCCCCGGCGATGGACCTCGCGGCGCTGCTCGACCGCGACCGCACGCACGCGCTGGCCGGCAAGCTCGGTCTGGCCGCCCCCACGCTGCAGACGGACAACGAACGCGTGCTGTGGACGACGCTGTCGCTGATCCTCGATCATTTCGACGCCCTCGATGCTGCGCATCGCCCAACCTGAGCCGCTCATGAAACGCATCCTGTTCTGCGTGGTGCCCGAGAAAGGGCACGTCAATCCGTGCATCGGCCCGGCCCAGCATCTGCGCGATGCCGGCTGCGACGTCGCGTTCTATGCGCCGGCCGACATCAGCGCACAGCTCGATGGCGCTGGCGGTTTCACATTTGTGGGGCCGCGCGAAACGCCCGAGCGCCACGACCTGTCGCGCGGCGCGAGCTTCGCCGCGAACATTCGCGACGCCGACTGGCTGCGGCACTGGATCCGCACGCTGCTGATCGATCTCGCGCCCGCGCAGGTGGACGGCATCCGCGCAGTGCTACGCGACTGGCAGCCTGACGTGGTCGTGATCGATCCGCTGCTCTATGCGGCGGCGATTGCCGCCGAACTGGAAGGGCTGCCGTGGGTCTCGATGTCGAATTCGCTGAATCCGGTGCTGCCGGACGATCTCGATTCGGAACTGCTGCGCACGGTGCGATGGCTCGCGCCGGAACGCACGCGGCTGTTCGCGCGCTACGGGCTCGATGCGCGTTTTCGCGGTTGCGACATTCTCTCTCCGCACCTGACGCTCGCGTTCACGACCGATGCGCTGGTCGGCGCACCGCCGCACGGTGTCGAGCTGGTCGGTCCCGCGCTGCCGTCCGGCCCGCGCGGCGACGAGACGCCGTTTCCGTGGGAGCGCCTCGACGCCGATCGCCCGCTCGTCTACATGTCGCTCGGCAGCCAGCTTTACTACCATCCCGACGTGTTCGCGAAAGTCATCGAGGCGGCGCGCGCGACGTCGGCGCAACTGGTGCTGTCGGTGGGCGAACTGGTCGATTCGGATCTGCTGCCGGCCGACGACGAACGCGTCGTCGCGGTGCGCTACGTGCCGCAACTGGCGCTGTTGCAGCGCACGCACGCGTTCGTCAGCCACGGCGGCGCGAATTCGGTGATGGAGTCGCTTGCATGCGGCGTGCCGATGCTGCTGTCGCCGTTCTGCAATGACCAGTTCCATTCGGCACACTTCGTCGAGCGGGCCGGCGCGGGGTGCGTGCTGGATCTGCAGCAGGCCGGCGTGGCGGACATTGCCGATGCGCTCGAACGCCTGTTGCGGCCCGGGTCGCTGCGCGAGCAGGCGGCGCGGATCCGCGCGAGCTATGCGCGCGACGGGTCGGCCGAGGCAGCGCGCCTGATCAGCGCGCTCGCTTCAGGAAACCGCCTGGCGACAGCGTCATGAGAACGCGGTCCTCGATGTCGTAGTCGACCTCGAACCGGTCGTCGCGGGCGAGGAATTCACGCGCGGCGGTGGCCGGGTTGTTGCCTTTGCCGTACGGCTTGCCGTCGAACATCGACGCGGGCAGGTACTCCATGATGGTATCCATCACGATCGCGTAGCTGCCGGGCGTCACGAGCGGCGCATAGCATTCGAGTTCGCGCAGCACGTGCGCGTGAGTGTGCGTGAGATCGAGGATCGCCATCACGCGTGCGCCGTCCGGTATCAGTGCGCGCACCGACGCAAGCGTGTCGGCCGCGCACGATTCGCCTTCGATCAGCGTCATGCGGTGAGCGAGCCGGTGCGATTGCAGACGCTGCCTGACCTCGTCGCGCAGGCGCGGCTCGATCGCGACGACGCGGCCGCTGTCGCCCGCCAGTTCCAGCATCGACGCGGAGAATACGACGCCGCCGCCCGCCGCGATGCCGGTCTGCACGATGCAGTCGGGACGCACGCGCCAGATCAGTTCCTGGAGTGCGAGCATGTCGCCGGGCAGATGGAAGAAGCGCTCGCCGAGCCAGCGCGTCTGGAACAGATGGTCGAATTCGGCAGCGCGCGTCAGCCATTCGATGTTGATGTCCCGCATGCGGGCCGAAGGACGCTCTGACATGGTCAATGCAACGAGTAGGAGTGACGTGAAAACGCTGGAACCGTGGCTTCACCGGTACTGGAACCTCGGGCCGGCGCGCCTGCAGGCGCTGGCGTCGGGCCATACTAACAAAACGTATCTCGTCGAGTGTGATTCGGCGCGCGCGGTGCTGCGCGTGTCGTGGTCCGGGAAGCCGGTCGAGCAGGTGCATCGCGAGGCGGCGATACTCGGCCATCTGCGCACGACGCCGATGCTGCCCGCGCTCCCGCGCCTGCGGCCGACGGTGGATGCACAGTCCGGTGTGCGGCTTCCCGATGGAAGCTGGCTGCACCTGTTCGAGCATATCGACGGCATTCCGGGCCTGCCCGACGAAGGGAACGCGGGCGCGATCGATGCGATGCGTGCGCTCGCGCAGCTGCATGCCGCGCTGGCGGCGATACCCGCGACCGAATCGGCGCCGCTGGCGTGGCTGTCGGCGCGTCACGCACGCGTGGCGGCGCGTGCCGCGCCGTCGTTGCCGGGAGACCTGAACGGCCACTACGAGACGATGATCCGGCTGATCGGCGCACAGCTCGACACGGCTGCACGCTGGCTGACGGGGGCGGTGCACTGGCTGCACGGCGACTATCACGCGGGCAACCTGCTGTACGTGGGACACGCGGTGAACGGCGTGCTCGATTTCGACGATGTCGGCCAGGGCGCGCAATGGCTCGAGGCGGCCTTTGCGCTGTTCGCGCTGTCGCGCGATGCGGGCAGGGACGATCGCTTCGTATTCGACGCGCAGCGCTGGGATGCCGGCCTGCAAGCCTATGCAGCGACGCGGCCCGATCCTGCGCCGGACTGGATGCATGACCGCCGCGATGCGCTGATGGCCCTGTTTTGTGCGGACCAGACGCTGATCCACCTCGAAGCCGCGCAGCGCGGCCTGTGGACGCCGGGGCCCGGCATCGGCTTTCTCGGCGGCTGGCGGCAGTTGCTGGATGGCGCGGCGCCCGGACGCTAGCCGCGCTGCCGATTCAGCGCTGCCGAGTCAGGAACAGGCGCACCGCTTCGACCGTGTTGGGCCGCGCGTCGCCGTGCCGCGATCCGTCGTGCAGGCAGAACAGCACGTCGCGCTGTCGTGTCGCGCCGGCATCGGCATGCGCGCACATCGCGTCGAACAGCGCCTGCGGCGACGGCGCCGGCCGCTGCCAGTCGTCCAGTATCGCGGTCCAGCCCGTGTGTTCGCGCTGCAGCCGCGCCAGCACGCCGGCGCGATTGTCGTGCGGCATCAGTCCATAAGGCAGGCGCAGCGGGATCGTGTCCGGTGCGGGTACGCCGGCCCGGCGATAGGCGTCGCGGATCAGCGCGTCGGTCGTCTCGATCTCGTCGATCAGCGCGTCGTCCGCCAGCGCGCCGGGCCTCGCGTGCGAACGGGTGTGATTGCCGAGCCGATGACCTTCGCTCGCCATCCTTGCGGCGACGTCGAGCGCTCCGCGCGTCAGGTGCTTGCCGAGCAGGAAGAAGGTCGCCTTGCACGACGCGTCGCGCAGGACATCGAGCAAGGCAGGCGTTGACGGGCCGGGGCCGTCGTCGAAACTGAGGTGAATGGACATCGCGAGCGGGGGGGGGGGCGTTCAAGGTGTACCGGAAGAACGATAGCGCAAGTCGCGGCGAGCGGCGGCCGGCGCGTTCATCGGCCGACTACTGGATCGGCTCGATGGCCAGCGGACAGGTGCCGACCCGGCGCAACCGTGTGCCGGTCCACTCATAGAAGCGCCGGGCCGCTTTCTTGCTGTCGTAGTCGCAGTCGTCGTTGAAGCAACCCGCGATGATCAGCAGCCTGCTGTCGGCGCGGAAATCGACGCGCTCGTCGTCGTTGCCCATCACGCCCGCGACGGCCTGCACGCCGGGCATCGTGTAGGTCGCGCCCGTGTACTTGTCGACGATCGCGAAATTCCGGCAATCGGTTCCGCAACCCCAGATCGCGACGCGGTAGTGGCCGGCGAAATTCGCCGGTTGCGTGAACTCGTCGCGAATCACGGTGCGGTAGAGGCGGGCTTCCTTGCTGGTCAATCGCGGCGCGTGGGCCGTGGTACGCGGCGCGGGCGCCGTGCGCGCCGGATAGCGTTCGAACGACGGCGACGGGCAGTTGGGGGCGGCGGCCGCGGTGACGGGCACCGGCTGGGCAGCCGCTGCCGCAGCCGAGCCGGCCAGCATGGCCATGGCGCTGGCCGTCAGCAGAAGTCGGTATGCGCGCATCACGCGATCGTCCTTGCAGGGTAGAGGAACAGGTCGCCCCGCGCATGGCGGCCGTGCGTTCGTTTGCCGAGGTCGCGGTGGGGCGGGACCCGACGGCCCCGCCGCGCGATTCTATGATGCTTTGCCCGCGCCGGCACGCGTTGTTACCGGCGTCCGATGCGGCCGCGCGAAGGGCATGGCGGCCTGATGACCGCAAGCCGGACCGGTCGTCAGCGCGACGACCGATCCGCGCTCAAGCGTCGCACGCTTCCCACGCGTCATCCCTTATGGCTCGCTCCGCGAGCGCGACGTAATCGCCGGCCGCCGTCCGTTCGACCCGGGCGTCGACGCGATACGCGCGCCGCAGGTGCGGCGGTGTCAGGACTTCGGCGGGGGTGCCGTCGGCGACGAGGCCGTCGGTGCCGAGCAGCACGAGCCGGTCGCAGAATCGCGATGCGAGATTCAGGTCGTGCATCGCGACCAGTACGACTGCACCATGTCGGCGTGCCGCGTCCCCGACCGCTTCCAGCGCGAGCAATTGCCAGCGCAGATCGAGCGCGCTCGTCGGTTCGTCGAGCAGCAGCAGCGGCGTGTCGCGCACGAGCGCCTGCGCGAGTCCGACCATCTGCCGCTGCCCGCCGGACAGCCGGTCGAGCGGCGACATCGCAAGCGCTTGCAACCGCAATCGCTCGAACACGTTCTGCAGGCGCAGGTCGCGCGCCGCGTCGGACAAACCAGGGCAGGTCGCGCGCAATGCGCTGCGGACGGCTTCGTACACGAGCAGCGACGACGGTTGCGGCAGCGTCTGCGGCAGGTAGCCGACCTGTCGCGTGTGGTCCCGGCGCGCGCCGCGCAGCAGGTCGAATCCGCCGAACGCTGCGTTGCCGCGTGCGGCCGCGAGCCGCGCGAGTGCGCGCAGCAGCGTCGATTTGCCGACGCCGTTCGGTCCGAGCAGTCCGACCATCGTGCCCGGCGCCACGGGCGCGAGCGACAACCGGTCGAGCACGACCTTCGCGCCATAACGCACGACGAGGTCGTCGACGCATAGCGTGCGCTTATCCATCGAGCCTCCTGCGCCGGCTGACGAGGATCATGAACAGCGGCACGCCGACCAGCGCGGTGATGATCCCGATCGGCAGCGTCACGCCGGGGATCAGCGCCTTGCTGAGCACGGACGCGCCGGCCAGCATGATCGCGCCGGCGAGGGCGGCGCCGGGCAGGTAGTAGCGATGCTCGTCGCCGACGAGCAGTCGGGCGACATGCGGCCCGACGAGACCGACGAACCCGATCGTGCCGACGAACGACAGCGCGGTGGCCGACAGCAGGCTGATGCGGATCAGCGCGACGAGTCGCAGCCGCTCGACCGCGATGCCCATGCTGCGCGCCTGTTCGTCGCCGGCGCGCAGCGCCGTCAGCGACGCGACGTCGAAGCTCGCCCACAACGCGCACCCGGCGAGCATGCACGCCAGCAGCGCGATCTTGCCCCACGTCGCGCGCGCGAGGCTGCCCATGCTCCAGAAGACGATCTGCTGAAGCGCGTTCGCGTCCGCGAGAAACTGCAGCAGCCACAGCAGCGCCTCGAAGCTGAACATCAGGCCGATGCCGAACAGCACCACGGTTTCGGTCGTCGCGCCGTGGCGCCACGCGAGCCAGACGATCAGCAGCGTCGCGAGGCTCGCGCAGCCGAACGCGCCGAGCGACAGCGCGATGTTCTCGTTCCAGAGCACGACATGCCAGCCCGAGATCACGACGAGCGACGCACCGACGCTCGCGGCGGCCGACATGCCGAGCGTGAACGGGCTCGCGAGCGGATTGTTCAGCACGGTCTGCATTTCCGCGCCGGCGAGGCCGAGCGACGCACCGACGAGCACGGCCATCAGCGCATAAGGCAGGCGCACGTCCCAGAGGATCACGCGCTGCTCGAGCGGTAGCGCGTCCGGCCGGAACAGCCCCGCGACCAGATCCGCGATCGGGAACGGCGACGGGCCGGTGCCGATGTCGACGACGAGCAGGGTGCCGAGCACGCAGGCGAGGCACATCAGCGCGCCGACGCGCCGCGCGGCGACTGCGCGGTAACGCAGCTTCAGCGAAGCGGACGAGCGGGACGAAGGCGACGATGCGGGCGATGCGGTGCTCATGCGGCCGCTCCCGCGACGGCTTCGGCCGCGATGCGCGCCGCCAGCATCGCGCTGGGCACCACGACGCCGCCATGATCCTCTCCGTCGATCAGGCGGAACGTCGCGTCGAGGCCCGGGCGGCCACCGACGCGACTGACGAAGTCGCGTGCGGAGCTGACCTGCTTGCGCGCCTGCTGCCGGCGCATGCGTTCGGCGTCCGGATTCGGCGTGCCTTCTTCGAGACTGCCCGCGGTGACCAGCAGCCGCAGCGCGGGCGAAAGCGGCGCCGCTTGCGCGGCGAAACGATCCGCATAGGGCAGCAGCGCGCGGTCGCCCCACCAGATCGACGGACTGGCCGCGACATACCGCGCGAACAGGTGCGGGCGCGTCAGCATCGCGTACAGCGTCAGCAGGCCGCCGTACGAATGACCGAACAGCGTCTGGCGTGCCGGGTCGACGGCCACCTGTTGCGCGAGCCAGGGTTGCACGTCGTGCTCGATGAAATCGAGCAGGCGGTCGGCGACGACACCGCGGCCGTCCGGCAGCGGCGCGAGCGTGTAGTCGTCCGCGCGGGCCGTCATGTCGTAGGCGGCGTCAGTCGGATAACCGATGCCGATCACGACGGGCTCCGGATCGGCCGGGGCGTCAGGGCGTGCGCGCCGGTTGCGCACGAGTTGCGCGGCGAGCGGGAAGAGCGCGTTGCCGTCGAGGACGGTCAGTACCGGATGGGATCCCGTAACGGCCCGCTCGGCGGGCAGCGCGACGAACAGGCGGCGGGGCTTGCCGCCGACCGTGACGTCGAACTGGCGGCTGTTCGGCACCTGCACGGCGGGCGCGGCGTCGAGCGCGGGCCAGTCCGGTGCGCGCGCGGCGAGCGCGGGGGTGAGGTGGGCGCCGAGCGGGCCCGCGAGGCCGGCGACGAGCAGCGAGCGACGCATCGTGGAAGCGGGGCGCGACATGTCAGGACCCTTCCTGCACCCAGTATTCGCCTTGTAGCGGAACCGGCTGGAAGCGTTGCACCATCGTGTCGAGCGTGCGGCGCGGGTCGATGTCGGCGAACAGCGCCGGATGCAGCCATTTGGCCATGGCCTGCACCGCGACGACGTTGAACGGCGAGTTGTAGAAGTGATGCCAGATCGCATAGGCGCGGCGCTCGCGCACCGCGCGCAGCGGCGCAATCTGCGGGCGCTGCAGCGACCGGTCGAACGAACGGGTAGCGGTGTCGCGCGACACGCCGGCGCCGAGCGCGATGCGCAGCGGCGCACTTTGCAGAGTCTGCGTCGAGCCGATCCCCGTGCCGATGTAGAAATCGGGCTGGCGGCTGAGCAGGTATTCCGGATTCAGCGTGCCGTGCTCACCGGGCACGCGGCTTTTCGCGATGTTGTTGCCGCCGGCGGCGTCGAGCAGGTGCCCCATCATGCCCGTCATCGTGTCGCAGCAGTCGCTCGACAGGCCGACGCGGCTTTCGAGGAACACGCTCGGCGCGACCGCGTGCGCGTTCGCGAGCCGCGTACGGACGAGATCGAACTGCGCCTGCCAGTACGCGTTGAAATCCGCCGCGCGCTGCGGCGCGCCGAAGACCTGGCCGAGCAGCGCGATGCTGCGCGTCGTATTGACGAGCGGGTCGTGCCGGAAATCGACGAAGACGATCGCAACGCCGGCGGCTTCGAGCCGCGCCAGCGTCTCGCGGTCGCGCTCGCCGGGGCCGTGGCCGCCGCCGAGGCCGAAGATCGCGACCTGCGGGCGCAGCGCGAGCGCGCGTTCGTCGCTGAAGCTGCCGGCCTGCGAGCGGCCGATGCGCGGTACGTCCTTCAGGCGCGGAAACCGCTCGAGCCATTGCCCGTAGCTGGCCGGATCGAGCTGTTCGAAATCGCCCATCATGCCGACGAGGCGACGGGTGGGATCGGCGTCGACGACCGCCAGCGCGGGCAGCAGGCGCCCTTCGCCGAGCAGCACGCGTTCGACGCGCGCGGGAATCCGGACTTGCCGACCGGCGAGGTCGGTCACGGTGGTGTCCGCGCATGCCGCCTGCGCGACGAACCCGCTGCACAGCCATGCGACCAGCATGGCCCACATTCCACTTGTCTTTCTCACGCGACTCCCGATACGATGTAAATGAGAACAATTCGCATTTAATTGTAACCGAGCAGTCGGACATCGCGGGATGCCGTCTGTTTGTTCCAACGACGAAATAGTTTGTGCGGGCCCATGGCGCCCGACACACGCAACGGGGTATCAAGACATGACAGCGCAGACTGCAGCTGCTTTCCAATCCGACGGCCACCGCCACGACGCGCACGTCGCACGAATCCGCGAGGTGCGACCGGGCCTGCGCATCCACGCGGACGACGCAACCGACGAATTCGACGCGGTGATGTCGGGGCAGTGCACGCCGGGCCTGCATCTCGTGCTGCTGCTCGAGGGCGCGCTCGACGTGTCGTACGGCGACCGGCGCGTGGTGCTGACGACGGATGCGCACCGCGCGAGCCGGGCCCCGGTGCCGCGGCCCGCGGTGCGGATGCAGTCGTTCCTGCTCAACGCGGTGCAGCCGGATACGTTCCGCCGGCGGCTCAGCAAGGGTGGCTATGCACGGCGGCTCAGTCTCGCGATGTCGGGCGAGTGGCTCGGGCATCTGCAGGCTGCGAGCCGCGGCATGCTGCCGGAGCGGCTGGATGCGATGCTGTCCGCGCACCTGGCGATCCGCTTCTGGCAGCCGACGCCGCGTGCGACGGCACTGGCCGAGCAGATCGTGCGGCCGCCGACCTATCAGCCGATGCTGCAGGCGATCTATCTCGAAAGTCGCGTGCTGGAATTGCTGGCCGAGGCGTTCGCGCCGCTCGAGGCGGAGGCGGTGGACGCCGCACCGGCGCAGGATGCGGCGCTCGGATCGCGCGACTACCGCCGGATGGCGGAATTGCGCGCGTTCCTGGCGAGCGATGCGGCGCAGGACTTGTCGCTCGACGATATCGCGCGCCATGCCGGCATGAGCACGAACGCGATGCAGCGGCAGTTCCGGTCAGCCTACGGCACGACGGTATTCGACTTCATCCGCGAACATCACCTGCAGCGCGCGCGGCTCGCACTCGAGCGCGACGCGGTGAGCGTCAAGCAGGCTGCGGCGCTGGCCGGCTATACGAGCGCCGCGAATTTCGCGACGGCCTACAAGCGCCGCTTCGGCGTCACGCCGACGCTCGCGCGCCGCAGCGACCATCGCTGACGAGGCCGCCGTCGTGACTCAAACGAGTTTGTAGCTTACGCAAAGATTTCAGCGTATTACATGTTTCATAATGCAAATGAGAATCAATCACATCATGAAACATCGAAAGCGCCACCATGTCGAGTCAAGCTGCACACTTTGCATTGAAGCCGGTCGTCGTTGCCGGCCTGTACCTGATGGGCGTGTCGAGCGCGTGGGCGCAGACGCCTGATCAGCCCGCCGGGCCCGCCGGCGCACCTGCCGTCCCGGTTCAGGCGGTTGCCGGCGACCCGCCGGATCCGGCCACGTTGAAGGCGGTCGTCGTGACGGCCAGCCGTCGCGAGCAGGCGATCCGTGAAGCGCCCGCGAGCATCTCCGTGATCACCCGCGACGACATCGAGGCGAAGCCTTATACGTCGGTTGCCGAGATCGTCAACAACGTCGAGGGCGTGAGCGTCGTCGGCGCTTCGCCGAACGACCAGGACATCTCGATCCGCGGGATGCCCGGCGAATACACGTTGCTGCTGGTCGACGGCCGTCGCCAGAACACACGTGAAACGATGAATCGCGGCAGCTCGGGCGTGCAGTCGAACCTGATGCCGCCGCTGTCCGCGATCGAGCGGATCGAGGTCGTGCGCGGGCCGATGTCGTCGCTGTACGGTGCCGATGCGATGGGCGGCGTGATCAACGTGATCACGCGCAAGGTGCCGAAGCGCTGGGGCGGCACGATCACGGCCGGCAGCGTGTGGCAGCTCGAATCGAACCAGGGCGATACGCAGAGCGTCGACTTCTGGCTCGGCGGCCCGCTGAAATCCGACGTGCTCGGGCTGCAGGCGTCCGGCCGACTCCTGCATCGCGGCGAGGACGACATCTTCTACGCGAAAAGCGGCACGGGCGGCGCGAACGGGCAGCGGATCGGCAGCTTCGACGTGAAGCTGGCGGCGAAGCCTACGCGCAACCAGGACGTGAGCGTGAACATCGGGCGCGAGCAACTCACCTACCTGAGCACGCCGGGCAAGAGCGCGGCGCCGCTCACGCCACGCACCGCCGCGACGGCGCTGACCGAGACGCGTCACGTGCGCGACTACTGGGGCATCACGCACGACGGTCGCTGGGGTTTCGGCAACACGACGCTGTCGCTCTATGGCGAGCGCGGCGTGCAGGACCAGTGGACGCCCACCGGCCGCGACGCGATCCGGCCCGCGCTGACCGACACGATCCTCGAAGGCAAGGCCGAGGTGCCGTGGTGGGGCGAGCGCAACATCCTGACGGTCGGTGGCCAGCATATCTGGTCGACGCTGTCGGGCGTGGCGCGCCAGGATGCGGTGCCGCAGGGCCATGCGGCGAACTCGGACCGGATCCGGCGTAATGCGTGGGCGCTGTTCGGCGAGAACGACTACTTCTTCAACGACCGGTTCACGCTGACGACCGGCGTGCGGCTCGATCACGACGATCGCTACGGCAGCCACGTGAGCCCGCGCATCTACGGCGTCTACCAGCTCAGCCAGGCGTGGACGGTGCGTGGCGGCGTGTCGACGGGCTTCCGGCCGCCGTCGTTGCGCCAGAGCACGGGCGGCTACTGCATGACGTCGGGCGGCGCGGCGGGGGCGATGCCCGGCACGCTGTGCGGCAATCCGGATCTCAAGCCCGAGACGAGCCTGACCGAGGAGCTCGGCGTGCGCTACGACCTCGGCGACACGTATGCGGGGCTGACGCTCTTCAACAACCTGTTCAAGAACAAGGTGGCCAGCTACGACACGGGCAAGGCCGATCCGCGTTCGCCGGGCCGCAACATCTACGTGTACGACAACATCGACCGGGTCAAGCTGTACGGCCTCGAACTTGGCGCGGGCACGCGCGTGATGCGCACGCTGAAGGTGTCGGGCACCTACACGCTGACGCAGTCGCGTCGCGAAGGCAGCGGCGAGAAAGCGTTCAACGGCAGCTCGCTCGACGGCTATCCGCTCGACAAGACGCCCAAGCACAAATTCAACGTGCAGGTCGACTGGACGCCGACCGCCAAGCTCGACCTGTACGCGACGGCGAACTACATCGGCAGCGAGTCCTGGGCGGCGTTCCGCAACGGCGCGCAGGGTGTCCGCGAACGGCCGTCGACGACGACCTTCGATCTCGGCGGCCGCTACCGGATCGACAAGCGTTTCTCCGTCAACTTCGCGGTGCTGAACCTGACCAACAAGATGGTTCCGATCGACGATCGCACGCGCACGACCGGCCTGAACGGCAACTGGCTGGTCGATCAGGGGCGCCGCGTCGCGGTGAGCCTCACCGCCGAAATGTGACGACACGGCCGGTGCGACGCCGCGCCGGCCCTTCAATCTGGAGATGAATGCGATGAATGCAATATCCCGTCCTGCCGATCTATTAGCACCCCAAAACATGTGGGATCTGTATCGCGCCGATGCGCCGCTGTTTCTCGCGACACCGGCCCATACGCTGCTCGCGGCCGATCCGGCGGAAGCGATTCCGCATGCGGATACGCCGCTGGCCGCGCGCGTGACGGAGGCGCTGCGCCGTGCGCAGGCGCAAGGGCATGCGGGCGCAGCGGTGGTCGGCGCCGTGCCGTTCGACGCCGATGCGCCGGCCGCGCTACGGGTGGCGCACACGATGTTGCGTGCGGCGCCGCGCGGCGTGCCGCGGGCGCCGGAACCGTCCGGACTGCGCTATGCGACGCGCGAGGTGCCGGCGGCCGATGCCTATGCCGATGCAGTGGCGCACGCGGTCGCGCGCATTCGCGCGGGCGAGCTCGACAAGGTCGTGCTGGCGCGCACGCTGGAAGTCGACGGCGAGCAGCCGGTCGAGGTCGCGCCGCTCGTCGCGCGTCTCGCGGCCCGCAACCCGCACGGCTATACGT
The DNA here is from genome assembly GCF_017104865.1 of Burkholderia sp. Ac-20349. NCBI lineage: Bacteria > Pseudomonadati > Pseudomonadota > Betaproteobacteria > Burkholderiales > Burkholderiaceae > Burkholderia > Burkholderia sp. Ac-20349. The sequence goes on along the minus strand of NZ_JAAGPM010000013.1, from coordinate 56,906 downwards.
TTTCGGTCGATCTCGGCGAGGGGCGCACGCTGCTCGGCGCGAGCCCGGAGCTGCTCGTGAACCGCTTCGGCGGCATCGTGCGCGCGAATCCGCTGGCCGGCTCCGCGCCGCGCAGCCGCGACCCCGTCGAGGACCGCCGTCGCGCGGAGGCGCTGCTGGATTCGGCCAAGGATCTCGACGAGCACCGGGTCGTCGTCGAGGCGGTGCGCGACAGCCTCGCGCCGTACTGCCGGCATCTCGACGTGCCGGCGCGCCCGTCGCTGATGCACACCGAAACGATGTGGCACCTGTCCACCGAAGTGCGCGGCGAAACGGATGCCGACGCGTTGACGCTCGCGCTTGCGCTGCATCCGACGCCGGCGGTCTGCGGTGCGCCGCGGGATGCGGCCCGCGCGTGCATTCGCGCGGCCGAGCCGTTCGACCGGGGGTTCTACGCGGGGATGCTCGGCTGGGTCGATGCGCGCGGCGATGGCGAATGGATCGTGACGATCCGTTGCGCACAGGCGTTCGATCGCACGCTGCGGCTCTATGCCGGAGCGGGTGTCGTCGCCGAGTCGACGCCTGACGGCGAGCGGGCCGAAACGGCGGCCAAGTTCAGGACGATGCTGGATGCGCTGGGGATTCGCCACGACGCCGCATCGGGCGGCGCCCGGGAGGCGGCATGACGATCGCGCACGGCACGCCGTGGCCGGCCCCGCTGGCCGACACGTACCGGAAAAAGGGCTATTGGCGCGGCGAGTCGTTCGCCCGGTGGTTCGATGCGCGCGTCGCGCAATTCGGCGAACGGACGGCGCTCGTGCAGGGCGACCTGCGCTGGTCGTACCGGACCCTTGCGCGCGAGGCGCAACGCATTGCGCGCGCGCTGAGTGCGGCGGGCATCGCGCCAGGCGATCGCGTGGTGTTGCAATTGCCGAACTGCGCGGCCTTCTTCGCGACGACGTTCGCGCTGTTCCGCATCGGCGCGTTGCCGGTCTTTGCATTGCCCGCGCACCGGCGTCGCGAGATCGGTTTCTTCTGCCAGCACGCGGGCGCGGTCGCCTACATCGCGGCGCAATCTCACGATGGTTTCGACTACCGGTCGCTCGCGCGCGACGTGCAGGCCGACGCGCCGACGCTGAAGCACGTGTTGTTCACGACGCCGGGCAACGCCGGACTCGATCTGCCCGATGCGCCGGACGCCGCATTGCCGCCCGGGCCGCTCGCGCACGAGGTGGCGTTCCTGCAGTTGTCCGGTGGCAGCACGGGCACGCCGAAGCTGATCCCGCGCACGCACGACGATTATCTGTACAGCGTGCGCGAGAGCGCGCGCATCTGCGGGCTGAGCGAACGCACCGTCTATCTCGCCGCGCTGCCGGCCGCGCACAACTACGCGCTCAGCTCGCCGGGCTCGTTCGGCGTCTTCGACGCGGGCGGCACGGTCGTGCTGTGCGACAGCGCCAGCCCCGACGTTGCATTCGAGCTGATCGAACGTGAATGCGTGACCGTGGTCGCGCTCGTGCCGCCGCTCGTGCTCGTGTGGCTGACGGCCGTGGCGCGGCGCGGCGGCGCGCCGGCGAGTCTCGAACTCATGCAGGTCGGCGGGGCGCGCTTCGATCCGGCACTGGCCGCGCGCGCGGCGGACGGCTTCGGCGCGCAGCTCCAGCAGGTATTCGGGATGGCGGAAGGGCTCGTCAACTACACGCGGCTGGGCGATCCGCGCGACGTCGTGATCGCTACCCAGGGGCGGCCGATCTCGCCGGACGACGAGATTCTCGTGGTCGACGACGACGATCGGCCGGTCGTACCGGGCGAAGTCGGTCACCTGCTGACGCGTGGCCCGTACACGATCCGTGGCTACTACGACGCGCCGGCGCACAACGCGCGCGCGTTCACCGCGGACGGCTTCTATCGCACCGGCGATCGCGTGCGGATCACCGACGGCGGCTATCTCGTCGTCGAGGGGCGCGCGAAGGACCAGATCAATCGGGGCGGCGAAAAGATTCCCGCGGAGGAGATCGAGCACCTGCTGCTGGCGCATCCGGGGGTTGCCGACGCGGCACTCGTGCCGATGCCGGATCCGTATCTCGGCGAGCGCAGTTGCGCGTACGTGATTCGCGGTACGACGGCACCGAGCGCGGCGGATCTCGTGCGGTTCGTGCGCGAGCAGGGCGTCGCGACCTACAAGGTGCCGGACCGGATCGAGTTCGTCGACGCGTTCCCGAAGACCCCGGTGGGCAAGATCGACAAGCGGGCGTTGCGGCAACGCATCGCCGATTGCCTGGCCGACCTGTCTGCCTGACGTCCGGTACCGAGGCAATTCCCGATCCATTCATTGTTACGACGCTTCACGACGCATTCCAACATGGCCATTCCGAAAATCGCTTCCTATCCGATGCCGGCCGACCTGCCGGCCAACCGCGTGACCTGGCAATTCGAGCCGCGCCGCGCGGCGCTCCTCGTGCACGACATGCAGGACTATTTCCTCGACTTCTACGATCGCGGCGCGGCGCCGGTGCCGTCGTTGCTGACCGGCGTGCGGCGCCTGATCGATTTCGCGCATGCGACGGGGATGCCCGTTTATTACACCGCGCAGCCGGCGACCCAGGCGCCGGCGGATCGCGCGCTCCTGACCGACATGTGGGGCCCGGGACTGACCGCGGAGCCGGCGCGCGCGGCGATCAGCGAGATCGTCGCACCGGCGCCCGGCGACACGGTGCTCGACAAATGGCGCTACAGCGCATTCCGGCGCTCGGATCTCGATACCCGGCTGCGCGCACAGGGGCGCGACCAGCTTGCGATCTGCGGGATCTACGCGCACATCGGCTGCCTGATGACTGCGTGCGACGCCTTCATGCGCGACGTCAAGCCGTTTTTCGTCGGCGATGCGCTCGCGGATTTCTCGGAGCGCGAGCACCGGATGGCGCTCGAGTATGTCGCGGGACGCTGCGGCAGCGTCGTGTCGGTCGACACGCTCGTCAGTGCTACCCATGACGATCTCGCGACGCCGACCCTCGACGACGTCGCGCGGCTGGTCGCCGAAAGCCTGCGCATGCCGGCCGCGACGCTGAGCGCGGACGCCAACCTCGTCGATTGCGGCGTCGATTCGATTCGCATGATGACGTTCGTCGAGCAATGGCGGGCCGACGGGCACGACGTCACGTTCGTGCAACTCGCCGAACAGCCGACGCTGGAAGCGTGGACGCGCCTGCTGCAACGCACCGCGCAGGTGCCCGCATGACCGGGCACGACATGCCCGGCATCCGTCCGGCACCGTTCGCCAGCACGGCGGAAGTCACGCTGGCGCAGACCGATCGCGTGCTGTTCAAGCTGTGCAAGCACTACGCGATCAAGGTGCCCGTCGTGTTCGACGCGCACCGTGCGACCGTCGACTTCCCGTACGGCACCTGCCGGATGCAGCGGACCGACGATCGGTTGCGGATGCGCTGCGAAGCCGATACGGCCGACAAGCTCGCGCAGATCCAGTACGTGATGGACGAGCACCTGGTGCTGATGTCCCGCAATCGCGAACTCGTGATTGCGTGGCAGCAGGCCGAGTGACGGCGTGCATTTCCGGTTCAACGCTTATTCGCGATATCTCCATTCATGCAACTCGAAGAACGACCGATGGAACGGCCGATACGCGCGACATCCGCGCAATACGGAATCTGGGTCGCGCAACAGGTGGATCCCGACGATCCGGGCTACCTGACAGCCGAAACCGTCGAACTTGACGGCGTGCTCGACGGCGATGCGCTCACCGGAAGCGTCGAGGCGGTGCTCGATCATGCCGACGCGCTGCACATGCGTTTCGCGTGGGCCGACGATACGCTCTGGCAGTATCGCCGCGCGCCGGCCACGCGGCTGCCGCTCGTGGACCTGTCGATGCAGGCGGATCCCGAGCAGGCGGCGCGGGACTGGATGAAGGCCTCGCTGTCGGTGTGCTGCGATGTCACGTCCGATCCGCTGTATCGCACGGCGCTGTTGCGGCTCTCGCCGACGCGGCACTGGTGGTATCTGCAGGTCCATCACATCGTGCTGGACGGCTTCGGCTACGGGCTCCTGCAGCAAGCCGTCGCGGCACGCTACAACGCGCGTGTCGGCAAGGCACCCGTGCCGACGTTGCCCGACTGGCGTGTGGATCGCGTGGTCGAAGCCGAAGCGAGTTATCGCGCGAACGGCGGCTTCGAAGCCGATCGCGTGTTCTGGCAGAAATACCTGAGCGACCTGCCCGCGCCGCTCGAGCTCGCGCCGAAGCAGGACGTCGCGCCTGATGCGTCGCGGGCCACGCGCGTGGTCGACGGCGCCCGGCTGGCGCGGCTCAGGGATGCGGCGGCGCATGCGGGCGTCGACTGGAACGCGTGGCTGCTGTGCGCGACCGGGATCTGGCTGGCAAGACAGGGTGGGCAGCGCGACCTGACGCTCGGGTTGCCGGTGATGAACCGGCTCGGCACGCCAGCGCTCGGCGTGCCGTGCATGGCGATGAATATCGTGCCGTTTCGCGTGCATGTCGACGCAGGCCATTCGCCGCGCGATCTCGCGCGCGCCTGCTCGGATCAGCTGCGCGCGATCCGGCCGCACCTGGTTTACCGGTACGGCTGGATTCGCGGCGATCTGGGCCTGCTCGAGCGCAACGTGTTCCTGTTCAACCAGGCCGTCAACGTGATGCCGTTCGAGCGGCAGGTCGCGTTTCGCGGGCTGGCGAGCGATACGCGCGCGGTGAGCGGCGGGCCGGTGAAGGACCTGAACGTGACGCTCGCCGTGCGCGGCGGCGCGTGGCATCTGACGCTCGAGGCCAATCCGAATGCGTACGACGCCGACACGCTGGCGGCGTACGTGCAAAGCTTCGTGGACTGGCTCGACACGTTCGCCGCGTGCGCGGCCGACGAACCGGTCGCGCGCCTGCTCGACGACATGCCGCCGCCGTCGATCGTGCGTGGCGCGCCGCTCCCCGGGCCGCACGACGACGTGATCGCGCTGATCGAACGCGTGGCACGCGACGCGCCTGCGCACACGGCGATCGAAGCCGGGGAGCGTCGTGTCGACTATCGCACGTTGCTCGCCGACGCCGCGGCGCTGGCGGACGCGCTCGCTCGGCGTGGCGTGACGCAGCAGACGCGCGTCGCGATCGCGGCGCCGCGTGCGCCGGACGTGATCGCTGCCATGCTGGCCGTGCTTAAGCTGGGCGCCGTCATCGTGCCGCTCGACCCGGACGGGCCGCCGCAACGCACGGCTGCGATGCTCGCGGACGCGTCGCCGGCGATCGTCATCACGCGCGGCGCGCACCGCGCATGTGCGGGCGCGTGTCCGGTGTTCGATCTCGACGCGGCGCGCGTGCCGGCGACGCGGCATGCGCCGACCGGCGACGCACCGGTGCCGGATTCGCTGCCCGCGTATCTGCTGTACACGTCGGGATCGACCGGGCGCCCGAACGGCGTGCTGACCGGGCGCGGCGCGCTCGGCCAGTTCGTCGCGAGCACGCGCGACCTGTATTGCATCGGGCCGGGCGATCGCGTGCTGCAGTTCGCACCGCTGCATTTCGACGCGAGCTTCGAGGAAGTCTTCGCCACGCTGTGCCATGGCGCGACGCTCGTGCTGCGGGACGATGCGATGCTCGATTCGGTCGACACGTTCACGGCGGAAGTCGAGCGGCGCGGCATCACCGTGCTCGACCTGCCGACCGCCTACTGGCACGTGCTCGCGCATGCGCTCGACGCACGCCATGCGCAGCGCCTCGACCGTGTGCGCCTGACGATCATCGGCGGCGAGGCCGCGTTGCCGGAGCGGATCCGGCGCTGGCGCGCGCACCTGCCGGACCGGGTGCTGCTCAATACCTACGGACCGACCGAGGCGACGATCATCGCGACCGCGGCATGCGTCGGCGGCCCGCAGGCAGTCTGGCAGGAGGGCGAGCCGGTGCCGATCGGCACGCCGCGTGCGGGTGTCGACGCGTGCATCGTCGACGGGCGCGCGTACCCGGTCGCCGCGGGATGCACTGGCGAGCTGGTGCTGTGCGGCGACGGGCTGGCGCTCGCGTATGCGGGCAACCCCGCGCTGACGGCGGAACGCTTCGTCACGTTGCCGCGCGGCGGGCAGCGTGCGTACCGCACCGGCGATCTCGCGACGCTGCGCGATGGCCGGCTCTATTTCGAAGGCCGGATCGATCACGAAGTGAAGATCAGCGGCGTACGCATCGACCCGCGCGAGATCGAGGACGCGCTGCTGCGCGAACCGGACGTGCGCGAGGCGGCGGTCGTCGCTTCCCGCAGCGGTGCCGGCACGGTGACGCTCGCGGCGTTCGTCGCCGGGTCGGCCGAGCCGGCCGCGTTGCGCATGCAACTGGCGCAGCGGTTGCCGGCGGCGGCGATTCCGGACCGCTGGCACGTGCTCGAACGGCTGCCGCGCAACGCGAACGGCAAGATCGATCGCAACGCGCTGCAGCGCGCCGATGCGCGGCGCGACGAGGCGGCCGACGATCCGCGCGCCGGTGCGCTGGAGCGGCAGGTGATGGCCGTGTGGCGGAACGTGCTCGGCGATGTCGCGCTGACGCCGGGCAGCAATTTCTTCGACATCGGCGGCAAGTCGCTGCAGGCGATGCAGGCGAGCGCGAGGCTCGCGGCGGAACTCGGGCGCGACGTGCCCGTCTCGATGCTGTTCCGGCATCCGACGATCGCGATGCTGACAGCCGCATTGCGCACGCCGCTGGCGTACCGGCCGCGCACCGAGCGCAACGCGTTCGCGCCGCACCTGGCGATCCAGTCGGGCTCGGGTGCCGCGCCGCGGCTCATCTGCATCCATCCGGCCGATGGCCTCGCGTGGAGTTACCTGCGGCTGGCCGCCTATCTGCCCGACGCGACGATCGACGGGTTGCAGCTTTCGGTCGACGACACGCGCGATGCAGCCGATTTCGACGCACTGGTGCAAACCTATGTGCGGCGCGTACGGGCATTGCAGCCCGACGGGCCGTATCACCTGCTGGGCTGGTCGCTTGGCGGCGCGCTGGCGTATGGCGTCGCGGCGGCGCTGGCGTGCGACGGCGACGCGGTCGGTACGCTCGCGCTGATGGACAGCTATCCGTCGTCGGCATGGACGGCGCAGCCGATGCCGACCTGCGGCGACGCGCTGCGGATCCTGCTGACCGTCAATGGCGACTTCGATACGGCCGACCTGTCCGACACCGTGCTGCGACAACGCCTGCTGCGTGCGAACAGCCCGTTTGCGGCGCTCGGCGGCGCCGGCCTCGATGCGTTCGTCGCGGCGACGCTGCGGCAGATGCGCCTGTTTCGCGCGGCATCGACGCCGCGCTACGACGGCGAACTGCTGCTCTTCAACGCGACCCGCAAGCGGCAGGGCATGCCGACGCCCGAGCGCTGGCATGCGCATCGGCCTGCGGGGACGCTGACCTGCCATGCGCTCGACTGCTCGCACGACGGCATGTCGGACCCCGAACCGATGGCGGCGATCGGCGCCGTCCTCACCGAACGGCTCGCCGCAACGGCGGGCCCGGATCTTCAATCACGGAATTCGAATCGATGAACAGCAATCCGAACCTGACTTTCCCGGCAGGTATCGCCGTCGTGACCGGTGCGGCGCGCGGCATCGGCGCCGCGGTCGTGCGCGCGCTTGCCACGCACGGCGTGGACGTGGCCGCCTTCGACATGGACGGCGACGCGCTGGCGCGTACGATCGCCGACCACCCGCCGATGCCCGGGCGCGTGCACGCGTTCGCGGTCGACGTCGCCGACGCGCGTGCGGTGCAGGCGGCCGTCGAACGGGTGGAATCATCTGTCGGCCCGATCGGCATGCTCGCCAACGTTGCCGGCGTGCTGCGGCTTTCAAGCGCGGCGTCGCTGACGGACGATGACTGGGCGCACTGCTTCGCGGTCAATGCCGACGGCGTGTTTCATCTGTCGCGCGCGGTCGCGCCGCTGATGGTCGCGCGCCGGGCGGGCGCCATCGTGACCGTCGGATCGAATGCGGCGCTCGTGCCGCGCACGCAGATGGCGGCGTACGCAGCATCGAAGGCGGCAGCCCATCAGTTCACCCGTTGCCTCGGCCTTGAACTGGCCGGAGACGGCATTCGCTGCAACATCGTCGCGCCGGGATCGACCGACTCGCCGATGCAGCGTCAGCTCTGGCATGGCCCGGAAGGCCCGGCGGGCGTCATCGCGGGGGCGCTCGACACCTACCGGAACGGTATTCCGCTCGGCCGCATCGCGATTCCCGACGATATCGCCGAAGCCGTGCTGTTCCTGCTGTCCGACGCGTCGCGTCACGTGACGCTGCACACGCTGTGCGTGGACGGCGGCGCGACGCTCGGCGCATGACGCGCGAACGGTTTCCGGAGCCCTCGTCATGAAACACTTCACTGCCACTACCGAACAGGGCGCGGCGGGCGCATTCGTGCAGCCGCGTCATGACGAGCGGCTGCGCGTCGGCGCGCCGCTGCCGTCACCCGACGCACTGTGCCGCGACGTGCCGGCCTCGTTCGCCGCGCGGGCCACCGTCGACGCGGGGCGCGCGCAGTTGCGGGCGATCCTCGAGCGGCGCGATGCGCGCCGGATCGTCGTCGTCGGCCCGTGCTCGATCCACGATCCCGACGCCGCGCTCGACTACGCACGGCGGCTCGCCACGCTCGCGCATGCGGTGCGGGACACGTTCTGCGTCGTCATGCGCGTCTACTTCGAGAAGCCGCGCACGACGGTCGGATGGAAAGGGCTGATCAACGATCCGGGGCTCGACGGCAGCCATCGCATCGAGGACGGCCTGCGCACCGCGCGGCAGCTGCTCGCCGACATCAATGCGATCGGGTTGCCGGCTGCGACCGAAGCGCTCGACGTGATGACGCCGCATTATCTGGGCGATCTGGTGAGCTGGGTGGCGGTCGGCGCCCGCACGACCGAGTCGCAGATCCATCGCGAGATGGCTTCGGGTTTGCCGATGCCGGTCGGTTTCAAGAACGGGACGGACGGCCAGATCGACGTCGCGGCTCACGCGATGCTGGCCAGCATGCGACCGCACACGTTCATCGGGATCGACGGGGCCGGCCGTCCCGCGCTGCTGCACAGCGCCGGCAATGCGCATGCGCATCTCGTGCTGCGCGGCGGCCGGCACGGACCCAACTACGACACGGCATCCGTCGCGGCCGCGGCAGACGCGTTGCGGGCCAGCCGCTTGCCGGCGAACGTGCTGATCGATTGTTCGCACGCGAACTGCGGCAAGCAGGCGATGCGGCAACTCGCCGTGCTCGACGACGTCGTCGAGCAGATGCGCGCGGGCGACGACGCGATTCGCGGCGTGATGCTCGAAAGCTTCATCGAGACGGGCGCGCAGCCGCTCGGCGGCGCGCTGCGCTACGGCTGCTCGGTGACCGATCCGTGCATCGGCTGGGACGCGACCGCGGATGCGTTGCTGCATGCACGCAACCGCCTGCTCGCGCGAGCGGGCTGACCGTGGCCGGCACCGGCCGGCCTCCTTCATTTCTCCAACACGAACGAATCATGTCGACCCCTTCCGCTGACACCCTGAACCCGCCGGCCGATGCCGGCGCGTCCGGTGGCGTGCGGATCGTGCGCACGCGGCCGAAGGTCGTGCTGTTGTGGGCGTCGCAGACCGGCAACATCGAATCGCTGACCGAGGATTACGCGACGCAGCTGATGAACGCGGGCTTCGAGATCCGTACCGCGTGCATGTCCGACTATCCGCTCGCTTCGCTCGCCGGTGCGCAATACGTGCTGCTGATGACGAGCACGTTCGGCGACGGCGATGCGCCCGACAACGGCAGCGAATTCTGGGAAGCGCTGCAGGCCGGCAGCGCCGCGCGCCTCGACGGCGTGCACTTCGCGGTGCTCGCATTCGGCGATCGCAACTACGACCAGTTCTGCGGCCACGGCCGCCGGCTCGACGCGCGGCTCGCGGAACTTGGCGCGGCGCGTCTTTGCGCGCGCGTCGATTGCGACGTCGAATTCCAGCGCGACGCCGACCAGTGGCTCGAACGCGTCGTCGCGCGGATCAAGGAGGCCGATGCCGCGCTGCACGCGGTGCCGTCCGGCGGGATGAGCCCGTCAGGGCTGCTGCCGACGAAGGCGCATCCGGCGCCGTCGAAGCTCGTCGCGAACCTGCGGCTCAACCGTCCGGGCGCGGCGAAGGACACGCGCTATGTATCGCTGTCGACCGAAGGCGCGAACCTCGAATACGAAACCGGCGACGCGCTCGGCGTGTGGCCGACCAACTGCCCGGAACTGGTCGACGAACTGCTGGCCGTCACCGCGCTGAAGGCCGACGCACCCGTGTCGGTGGCGGGCGTCGGCGACGTGCGCCTCGGCGACGCGCTCGCGCGTCACTTCGACATCACGCGCCCGCATCCGGACACGCTCGCCTTGATCGCGTCGCGCAGCGCGAACGGCGCGTTGAAGTCGCTGCTCGGCGACGACCGCAAGGGCGACCTGAAGCAATGGCTGTGGGGGCAGCAGCTCGCGGATGTGCTGCACGAATTTCCGGTCGAGCTGTCGGGCACGGAACTGGTCGGGATGCTGAAGCGCATGCAGCCGCGCCTCTATTCGATCGCGTCGAGCCCGAGCGCGCACCAGGGCGAGATCCACCTGACCGTGTCGGCCGTGCGCTATCACAACGGCCGGCGCGCGCGCAAAGGCGTTGCGTCGACGTTCCTCGCCGATCGCGCGGACGACGGCCGCGTGCCGGTGTTCGTGCAGAAGTCCGCGCATTTCCGGCCGCCGGTGAACGGCGACGTGCCGATCGTGATGGTCGGCCCCGGTACCGGCGTCGCGCCGTTTCGCGGCTTCCTGCACGAGCGGCAGGCGCGCGGCGCGCGTGGGCGCAACTGGCTGTTCTTCGGCGAGCAGCACGCACAGACCGATTTCTACTACGGCGATGAACTGGGCGCGATGCACGACAGCGGCTTCCTGACGCGGCTCGACCTGGCGTTCTCGCGCGACCAGGCCGACAAGATCTACGTGCAGGACCGGATGCGCGAGCAGGGCGCCGAGCTGTTCGCGTGGCTGGAGGAAGGCGCGCACTTCTACGTGTGCGGCGATGCCGCGCGGATGGCGAAGGACGTCGACACGGCGCTGAAGGCGGTGGTCGCCGAGCATGGCGGGATGTCGGACGAAGCCGCGAACGACTACGTCGCGCGACTCTCGAAGGCACGCCGCTACATGCGGGACGTGTACTGAACGCGCGAGCGGCGGCGTGCGGTCCGCCGCTCCGCCGGCGGGTTACTGCTGCCGCTCCCACGCGCGTGCCTGTTCGGCGCGCACGAACGCTTCCGACGATTTCGGCAGCAGGTTGCGGAACGCGCCGCCGTCGCTGTCGATCACGTCGACCATCTTCGCGATCATTTCCTCCGGATCGTGCTGTTCGAGCGGGAACGTCAGCCGCTCGGGCGTCACGGTATGCGCGGCCGGATCGCGCCACCGTCGCGTCGTTTCCATCATCCGGTCGTTGAAGCCCGTGCTGTACGGGCCGGGGTTCACGACCGCGACCTTGATCCCGTGCGGGGCGAGTTCCGCGTGCATCGCCTCGGCGACCGATTCGATCGCGTGCTTCGACGCGCAATAGGCGCCCGTGAACGGTCCCGTGATCAGGCCCGCGATCGACGACACGAACACGATCTTGCCGTGCCGGCGCGCGAGCATGCCGCGCGCGATCTGCTGCGTGAGTTCGAGCGGCCCGAACACATTGACGTCGAACAGCTCGCGGACGATCTCGACCGGCAGGTCCACCAGCGCGCCGGCTTCGCCGACGCCCGCGTTGTTCACGAGCACGTCGATATCGAGATCGGCCGCGCGGGCGCGATCGTGAGGCGACGTCACGTCGAGCTTGATCGCGCGCAGCGCGGTGCCGCGCTGCGTGGCGGCGGCCGTCAGTGCGTCGATTTCGGCGGTGACGCGCACGCCGGCCGTTACGTCGTGACCGCGTTCGGCGAGGCGCAGCGCGACTTCGTGGCCGAAGCCGGTGCCCGCGCCGGTGATGAGGATGCGTTTCTGTGCCATGTGCTTACCTTGTGGAGTGGAACGTTGCCGGAAAGCGGTCGCGGCAGTGCTGCGCGATCGCGGTGTCTTCGTCGACGCTGCCGCCCGAGATGCCGATCGCGCCGACGCAGCGCCCGTCGCCGTCGACGAGCGGTTCGCCGCCGCCGAACGTGACGAGCCCGCCGTGGCTGTGTTCGATGCCGCGCAGCGGACCGTCGCCCGACATCGCACCGAGCGCGCCGGTCGATGCGCGGAAGCGGACCGCCGTCAGCGCCTTGCGTTGTGCGAGATCGATCGCGCCGAGAAAGCAGCCGTCGGTGCGCGCGAACGCGAGCAGGTTCGCGCCGGCATCGACGATCGCGACGGCGATGCCGGCGACCTGCAGCGATGCGGCATGTGCAAGTGCCGCGTCGATCGTGCGGCGGGCGGCTGCGAGCGGCAGCGCGGCGGTGAGCGGGTTCATGCAAGGCTCCGGGAGGACGACAGTGCCAGTGTAGGCAGTTGCGGTATATGGGAGAATCCGCATTCCGCTCGAAGGAGTTTCAAGTTTTTTTAATGATGAGCAGACGCGATCCGATGGCCGGGCTGCACGTGTTCATGACCGTCGCGACGGCCGGAAACTTCACGCGTGCCGCCGCCGCGCTGGGCCTGACGCCGGCGGCCGTCAGCCTCGCGATCGGGCAGCTCGAGGGCGAGCTGAACGTGAAGCTGTTCAATCGCAGCACGCGCGGCGTGAGCCTGACGGAAGCCGGCCAGCGCTACTGGCGGCAGACGGAGCCTGCCTACCGGCAGGTCATGCAGGCCCGCGACGAGCTGAAGGATGCACGCAGCGAGCCGAACGGGTTGTTGCGCGTGACCGCGCTGCCGCTGGCGCGAGCGCTCGTGATCGCGCCGGTGCTCGCCACGTTCCGCGAACGCTACCCGAAAGTCCGGCTCGAGATCCGCTACGAGAACGAGCTGGTCGATATCGCGAAGGACGGGTTCGATGCGGGGATTCGCCTGGCCGACCGGCTGCAGCCGGGCATGATCGGCGTGCGGATCGCGCCGGCATTGACGTGTGCGCTGGTTGCGTCGCCCGGCTATCTGGCACGGTATGGCGCGCCTGAGTCGATTGCGGCGCTCGAGCGGCATGCGTGCATCCGTTTCCGGTTCTCGGAGAGCGGACGCCTGCACAAATGGCTGTTGCGCGACGGGCAGCGCGACGTCGATCTCGATCCGGACGGCGTGTTCGTGACGAACGACGCCGACGCGGTGATCGATGCGGCGCGCGCGGGCGTCGGCATCGCGTTCGCGTTCATGCGCGAGCGGATCGAGCAGGACGTGCGCGACGGCACGCTCGTCGAGGTGCTGCCCGGTGCATGCCGCACGCTGCCGCCGATGTGGCTTTACTACGTCAATCGCAAGCACGTGCCGGCCAAGCTGCGTGCGTTCATCGACGTGCTGCGTGAACGCAACGGTGCGGACGACGCGTAGCCGCAGTAACGGGGGCGAGTGTTCCGGGTCGGAACAGGGCAAGCGCCGGTCACGCAGACGACCCCGTCCCCATTTCGGAAGGGCCGCGCTGGCCGGTGAATCTGTCCTCGCCCGTGCCGCCCGGCCGGGAGAATTTCTCCCCAATCCGCCACCGGCCATTCATCCGATGAAAAATCGTGTCCGGTTCCCGGTATGATGCGCACCTTGCGTTTGTCGGACGCACTATTTTTGATGCGATTTTTACGCACGCGGCACGACAAATCCGCACAATCCGAACCTGAAAGATTCTGTAATATAAATTCCGTATACTCGTAAGTTCTGATCCAGGCGCCACCTGCCCATTCCTTCGGCCGACCGCCCACGCAGAACAACCAGATACGTCGCCGCCTGGCCGCCTTGCGCCGCGACACGCTATGCACCACCACTGAACACTCTATGTCTTCCCGCCACTCTGGTTCGCCCGGCCGCGCCGCGGCGGTGATCGCCCGTGTCCGGGCGCTGATCCGCAACGAGCGTCTGCTGTCGCCGCTGCTCGCGCTCGGCATCGGCCTGCTGCTGATCGTGGTTTTCCAGCACCTGTCGGAATCCGTCGACTACCGGTCGGTGATCCGCGAGTTGCGTCACATGTCCGTCGGCGAGTGGGGCGCGTCGCTGGCCGCGACGGCCCTCAGTTATCTCGCGCTCGTCGCCCGCGACGCGGTCGGCCTGCGCTACGTCGCCGCGAAGGTGCCGCGCGTCGCGTTGTGGATCGGCGCGATCGCCGGATCCGCGCTCGGTAACGCGACCGGCTTCGGCGCACTGACGGGCGGCGCGGTGCGTGCCCGCGTGTACGGCGTGTCGGGCGTCACGCCCGCGCAGATCGGCCGGATGACGGTGTTCACGAGCGGCACGCTGGCGCTCGCGATGGTGTGGATGACGGCGATCGGCATGGTCTGCGTGCCGGAGGCGCTCGCCGCGATGCTGCACGTCGCGCCCGGCGTGCTGACCTGGACCGGCGCGGTGCTGCTGGTGGCGCTGGCCGCGATGGTCGTGATGTGCGGCAACACCGCGCGCCCGGTCGTCACGCGCTTCAAGTGGCTGTCGTTCGACGTGCCGGCGCGGCGCGATCTCGTCGCGCAGGTCGTCTATGCGGTCCTCGACGTCGTCGCGGCGGGCCTGACGCTGTGGGTATTGCTGCCGGCCGCGCCGGTCGGCTTCCCGACCTTCATTACTGTTTACGCCGCCGCGTTGCTGCTCGGGATGATCGGCCATACGCCAGGCGGGATCGGCGTGTTCGAAGCCGCGATGGTCTTCACGCTCGGCCGCGAAGTGCCGCCGCACGCGATGGTGGCCGCGCTGATCGCGTATCGCGCAATCTACTTTGGCGTGCCGCTCGTGCTGTCGGCCGGCCTGCTGGCCGGTTTCGAAGGCCGCGCGCTGCGGCGCCGGCTCGTGACGCGGCAGGCCGTGCGCGTGTCGCAGCTCGCGCCGGTGTTCCTGAGCCTCGTGACGTTCGCGGTCGGCGGGATGCTGGTGATCTCGAGCGCGACGCCCGCGTTCTGGCACCGGATCGCGATCCTGCGCCACCTCGTGCCGCTGTGGGTGCTCGAAGGCTCGCAGGTGATCTGCAGCGTGCTCGGCGTCGCGCTGCTGTTCGTCGCGCGCGGGCTGCTGCGCCGTCTCGACGGCGCATGGTGGATGACTTTCGCGCTGACGCTCGCCAGCCTCGGGCTGTCGCTGGTGAAGGGCCTCGCATTCGTCGAGGCCGGCGTGCTCGGCACGCTGCTGGTGCTGCTGCTCGTCAGCCGTCGCCGCTTCAACCGCCATTCGTCGCTGCTGGCCGAGCGCTTCACGGTGAGCTGGTTCGTGTCGGTGGCGATGGTGCTGATGCTGGCCGTGTGGGTGCTGTTCTTCGCGTTCCGCGACGTGCCGTACACGCGCGAGCTGTGGTCGCATTTCTCGTTCGACGCGCGTGCGCCGCGTGCCCTGCGCGCGACGCTCGCGGCCGGCGTGTTCGTCGCGCTGTTCGCGTTGTGGCAACTGCTGCGCCCGGCGCCCGGCCGTTTCGTGAAGCCCGCGGCGCAGGATCTGTCGGATGCCGAACGGATCATCCGCGCGCAGGAATGCAGCGATGCGGGCCTTGCGCTGATGGGCGACAAGTCGTTCCTGTTCTCGGAGTCGCGCCAGGCATTCCTGATGTATGCGAAGAACGGCCGCACGTGGGCCGCGCTCCACGACCCGGTCGGGCCGCGCGAGGAATGGCCGGCACTGATCAGCAAGTTCATCGCGCTCGCGCATGCGCATAGCGGCCGTGCGGCGTTCTACCAGGTGCGTGCGAACGCGCTGCCGCTGTATCTCGACGCGGGGCTCACGCTGATGAAGCTCGGCGAGGAAGCGCATATCGCGCTCGACCAGTTCGACCTGAAGGGCTCGAACCGGTCGCACCTGCGCTACGCGCTGCGCCGCGGCGACAAGGACGCGCTGACGGTCGAGGTGATCGCGCCGTGCGACGTGCCGGCCGCGCTGCCGGCGCTGCGCGACATCTCGGACGGCTGGCTCGACAGCCGCGACGCGCGCGAGAAGAGCTTCTCGGTCGCCGCGTTCCACGACGGCTATCTGGCGACGCAGTCGGTGATGCTCGTGCGTCAGGCCGACAAGCCGATCGCGTTCGTCACGTTCATGACGACCGACCTCAACACCGAGGCAACGGTCGGCGTGATGCGCCATCTGCCGGACGCGTCGCCGTATGCGATGGAATATCTGTTTACGCAGCTCGCGCTGCATCTGAAGGAAGCGGGCTTCCGCAAGCTGAGCCTGGGCATCGCGCCGTTCTCGGGGATGGGGGCGGCGAAGATGCCGTCGCCGTTGCACCGGATCGGCCTGATGGTCTGGCGCTTCGGCGGCCGCTTCTACAACTTCCGCGGCTTGCGCGCATTCAAGAGCAAGTTCGAACCGCACTGGGAGCCGCGTTATCTCGCGGCCTCGGGCACGGTCGGCGTGTTCGTCACGCTGGCGGATCTGTCATTGCTGGCTGGAGGTCGGCGCTCATGATGTTGAAGAAGGGAATCGCGCGGGCGGCAGCCGCCTGCGCGGGAATGATGCTGGCCGGCGCCGCGTGCGCCACGCAGCCAGCCGCAGTGAAGGCCGAAACCGTATCGGGCGGCCGCTATGGGCCCGTTACCGTCACCAAACCCAGTGGGCCGTTGCGCGGCTTCGTCGTGCTGTTCTCGCGCGAGGCCGGCTGGAATGCGGCCGACCAGCAGGCCGCCGATGCGCTGGCGAAGGCCGGTGCGATGACGGTCGGCGTCGATTCCGAGCGGTATGCAATGAATCTCGCCGCGAAGCAGGAGACCTGCCACCACCTCGACGGCGACGCCGAAGCGGTCAGCCACCAGCTCGAACGCCTGGCGCAATCGTCGCGCTACTTCACGCCGATCGTCGCGGGCGTGGGCCAGGGCGGCGCGATCGCGAAGCAGATCCTGTCGATGGCGCCGGAGAACACGATCGCCGGCGTCGTATCGGTCGATCCGGCCGCGAAGCTCGATCCGCGCTTCAAGCCGTGTCCGCCCGATCCGACGATCGTGCGCCGCGCGATGCCGGGTTTCGTCGAAACGGCTGCCGCGGGCGATAGCACGAAGCTGGTGTCGCTGGTCACGTCGCATCTGCGGGACGCCACCAGCGGCGACGAGCTCGACGTGTCGGACCTGCCGCTCGTCGAGCTGCCGGCCAAGGGCGGCAGCGACCGGCTCGCGATCGTGATCTCGGGCGACGGCGGCTGGCGCGATCTCGACAAGACGATCGCCGAGGCGCTGCAGCGCGACGGCGTGTCGGTGGTCGGCATCGACAGCCTGCGCTATTTCTGGAGCGAGAAGCCGCCGGCACAGGTGAGCCGCGATCTCGCGCGCGTGATGCGCACCTACACGGCGCGCTGGCATGCGAATCGCGTGGCGCTGGTCGGCTACTCGTTCGGCGCCGACGTGATGCCGTTCGCGTACAACCGGCTGCCGGCCGACCTGCGCGACAAGGTCGCCGTGATGTCGCTGCTCGGCTTCGCGCCGGCCGCCGATTTCCAGATCCGCGTGACGGGCTGGCTCGGCATGCCCGCGAGCGACAAGGCGCTGAAGGTCGCGCCGGAAATGGCGAAGGTGCCGCCGCAGCTCGTGCAGTGTTTCTACGGCGCGGAAGAGAAGGACACGATGTGTCCGGCGCTGGTGAACACGGGCGTCGACGTGATCAAGACGCAGGGCGATCACCACTTCGGCCGCGACTACATCGCGCTCGAGAAGAAGATCCTCGGCGCGTTCGACAAGCCGGTGGCGGCGCGCTGAACGCCGGCGCCCGCTTCGCGGCGGGCACCGGCCGGTAGCTTCCGGTTCATCGTACGGGCGGCCTGCGGGCCGCCCGTTTCATTTTCCGGCGGGCGTGGCCGCGTCCTGCTGCGGCAGTGCCGTTCTCGCATCGCGCTGATAGAAGCCCGGGAACCGGTCGAGCTGCCGCCGCGCGGCCGTGATGTCCGTACCGTCGCCGAGCACCGCGCTCGAAAACCCCGTGCGCTCCATCAGCAGCACCTGGTCGACCAGCACGTCGCCGGTCGCGCGCAAGTCGCCGGCGAAGCCGTAGCGCTTGCGCAGCAGGTACGCCTGGCTGTACGCGCGGCCATCGGTGAACGACGGAAACTGCAGGTCGATACGCGCAGCCTGTGCGATCTGCGCGGCGAGCGGCGGCAGTTCCTCGTCGTTGCCGATCGTCAGCGTCGCGGCGTCGTGCGGCTGCGTGTCGCCGGTGTGTTCGGCCGGCGTCAGCAGCCGGATGCGTGCGGTCGGGTGTGCTTGCTTCATGCGTGCTCCGCCTGGTGGCGCGCGTCGTTCGCGGCGGCCTTGAAGGGTTCCGCGCCGATGCGGCGCACCGTGTCGATGAATCGTTCGCTGCGGCCGTCCTCATCGATCCGTGCGTCGAGATACGCGTTGACGATCGCATCGACGACATCGACGATCTCGTCCGCCGAAAACGACGGGCCGATCACCTTGCCCGGCCGCGCGGGGCCGCTCGCGGTCGAGCCGTCCGAACCGCCGAGCGTGACCTGGTACCACTCGGCGCCGTCCTTGTCGACGCCGAGGATGCCGAGATGGCCGCTGTGATGATGGCCGCACGAGTTGATGCAGCCGCTGATGTGCAGGTCGATGTCGCCGACGTCGTGCAGCATGTCGAGATCCTGGAAGCGCTCGGCGATCGCATCGGCGATCGGGATCGAGCGTGCATTCGCGAGCGCGCAGAAGTCGCCGCCCGGGCACGCGATCATGTCCGTCAGGAGTCCGACGTTCGCGCTGGCGAGCCCGATCGCGCGCGCGTTTTCCCACAGCAGGAACAGGTCGTCGACATGCACCCACGGCAGCACGACGTTCTGCGTGTGCGTGACGCGGGCCTCGCCGGCCGAGAAGCGGTCGGCGAGATCGGCGAGCGCATCGAGCTGGTCGGGCGACGCGTCGCCCGGCGCCTGCAGGCGGCGCTTGAACGACAGCGTGACGATGCGCAGCGCCGGGTCGCGGTGGCCGGCGACATTGCGGGCGAGCCAGCGCGCGAAGGCCGGATGGCGTGCCGCCTGGGCGGACACGCGAAGGTTCGCGTCGCGCAGGCTGGCCGTGCGCGGCTTGAGCCGCGGCGGGACGAACGACGCGGCGACGCGGTCGAACTCGACCTGCGGAATCGTGTGCGGCGCGCCGTCGTGATCGACGATCTGGCGGAACTCCTCCTCGACGTCGTCGATGTAGCGCTGCCCCTCGGTCTTGACGAGGATCTTGATGCGCGCCTTGTACTTGTTGTCGCGCCGTCCGTAGCGGTTGTACACGCGGACGATCGCCTCGATGTAGTTCATCACGTGCTGCCACGGCAGGAACGCGCGCAGCAGCGTCGCGATCGTCGGCGTGCGGCCCATCCCGCCGCCGACGCTCACGCGGAAACCGAGCGCGCCCGCGTCGTCGCGCACGAGCTTCAGCCCGACGTCGTGCCAGTCGGTGGCCGCGCGGTCTTCGGCCGCGCCGGTGATCGCGATCTTGAACTTGCGCGGCAGGAACGCGAATTCGGGGTGCAGCGTCGTCCACTGGCGCATCACCTCGGCGAACGGGCGCGGATCGGCGATCTCGTCCGGCGCGACGCCGGCGCGCTCGTCGCACGAGATATTGCGGATGCAGTTGCCGCTCGTCTGGATGCCGTGCATGTCGACGGTCGCGAGCAGGTCCATCACGTCGGCTGCTTTCGCGAGCGGAATCCAGTTGAACTGCACGTTGGTGCGCGTCGTGAAGTGCGCGCTGCGGGTCGGCAGGCGCAGCGTGCCGAGCAACGCCTGCGCGTCGCATGCGGCGCGGTAGGTGGCGTCGTCGGGCACGTCGTAGTCGCGCGCGATCCGCGCGAGCACGCGTAGCTGCGCGCTCGACAGTTCGCCGTACGGCACGGCGACGCGCAGCATCGGCGCGTGGCGCTGCACGTACCAGCCGTTCTGCAGGCGCAGCGGCCGGAACGCGTCTTCGCTCAGCGTGCCGTGCTGCCAGCGTTCGAGCTGGTCGCGAAACTGGGCGGCGCGGCTGTGCACGAGCGCCCGGTCGAAAACGGTATATCGATACATGACGTGATACGCGAGAGGCGCCGCGGCGCGAAGCGCGCGGCTTGGGACAGACGTTGCGACGGGTGTCAGGCAACCGGAGACAGCGTAGGGAACGCGGTGCGGCGGGACAAGCAGCAGATCGGGACGAAATGGGCGCAGCAGATGGCCGGCGGGGCGCCGGCGCGGGTAGGGCATGCGTGCATGCCCGTGGCGGGTGGTTATGCGTCGGCGTCGACGACGCGCGCCGGATCGAGCGCGCGGATGCGCTGGTCGATGAAGTAGCCGCCGCCTTCCTGGTAGCGCAGGAACAGGCGTGCGCACGAGCGGCAGCGATTGACGGTGCAGCGGTTGTACGGGAAATGGCGCAGGGCGATCGGCGCGTCGTCCGACGCGTAGTGCGTGCCGCCCGGATGATATTCGGCGTAGGTCGGCTCCGTGTCGCCGGGCGGCGCGAGCGTGGCGACTTCGATCAGTTGCGCGTCCTGCAGCGACAGCGGCAGGGTCGTCCAGCCGGCGAGCGGCGTTTTCGTGCAGGTGCACGATTGCGTGACGTGCGCGGCTTCAGCCGTCAGTTTCAACAGCGCGTCGTGATCGAGGTAGGGCAGTTGACTCATGGGAATTCATGAAGGGCGGCGGGATCAGCACTGTAACCCGCGGGTGGATTGCGTGCAGCACCATGCGCACCGTGCGCGATTCAACCGCCCTTGCGCACCGAAGGCTGCGCGACGAGCTCGCCGAGCACGCGGATCGCATGCTCGATGTCGCGGCTCCACGGATGGCCGAAGTTCACGCGCACGCAGCGCTCGAAGCCGTGCGCGGCCGAAAACAGCGGCCCCGGCGCGAAGCTGATCCCGCGTGCGATCGCCTGGCGATGCAGTTCCATCGCGTCGATCGCGTCGGGAAACGCGAGCCACAGAAAATAGCCGCCTTCGGGCCGCACCCACTCGACGCCGGTCGGCAGCCAGCGCCGCAGCGCGTCGTCCATCCGGTCGAGCTGCGTGTGCAGCGCGCCGCGCAGCTTGCGCAGGTGCCGGTCGTAGCCGCCGTGCTCGAGATAGTTCGCGATGCCGACCTGCGCGGGAATGCTGGCCGACAGCGTCGTCATCAGCTTGAGCCGCTGCACCTTCTCCGCGAACCGGCCGGCGGCGGCCCAGCCGATCCGGTAGCCGGGCGCGAGCGTCTTCGAGAACGAACTGCAGTGCATCACGAGGCCGTGCCGATCGAACGCGCGCGCGGGCAGCGGATAGTCGGGGCCGAAGTGCAGCTCGCCGTACACGTCGTCTTCGATCAGCGGCACTTCGCGCGCGGCGAGCAACTCGACGAGCGCGCGCTTTTTCTCGGCGGACAGCGTGACGCCGGTCGGATTCTGGAAATTGGTCATGAACCAGCACGCGCGGATGTCGTGCCGGTCGAGCGCGTTCGCGAGCGCTTCAAGGTCGAGGCCCGTGCGCGGATCGACGGGAATCTCGACCGCGCGCAGGTCGAGCCGCTCGATCGCCTGCAGCGCCGCATAGAAGCCGGGCGCTTCGACGGCCACGACGTCGCCGGGCCGCGTGACGGCCATCAGGCACAGGTTCAGCGCTTCGAGCGCGCCGTTCGTGACGACGATCTCGTCGATCGGCTGCGAGATGCCCGTCGCGAGATAGCGCCGCGCGATCTGCTGGCGCAGCGCCTCGTTGCCGGGCGGCAGGTCGACGACCGTGCTCCACGGGCTGACGAGCCGCGTGGCTTGCGCGAGCGATTTCGCGAGACGCGGTAGCGGAAACAGTTGCGGCGCCGGGAAGGCGGAGCCGAGCGGCACGATGCCGGGTTGCGTGGCCGCGTCGAGGACGGAGAACACGAGGCTGCTGATGTCGACCTTGCGCGTGGCGCCGGCACGGCTTGCGCGGCGCTTGGCAGCCGGGCTCGCTGCCGGCGTGGCGCCCGGCGCGACGTAGTAGCCCGAACGTTCGCGCGCGCGGATCAGCCCCCACTGTTCGAGCAGGTAGTACGCGCGAAATACCGTCGACTGGCTCACGCCGTGCTGCGCAATGATCTGCCGTAACGACGGCAGGCGCGTGCCGACGGCGAGGTTGCCGTTGCGGATGTCGTCGGCGATCGTGTGGGCGAGGGTTTCGTAGCGTTTCATCGGCGAGGGTGGCGCGCGCCGTCGCCACGCGCGGGCCGGAGCGGCGCCGCGCCGGCGGGCGCGGCTCATTGTCCGATGCGCGGCCCGAAAAGGAAAGCGCAGGCGCGTCGGCCGCGCTTTCCGGTTGTGTCAGGCCGCGTTCGGTTCGACGTTCTGCCGGTTCGCCGCGCCGCGCAGCGGCGGCAACGGCTCGACCTTGCCGACGATGAACAGGTACGACAGCGCGCCAACCACGCACAACGCGCCGGCCACCGCGAGCGGCACGACGAACGAACCCTTCGTGATCGACAGCATCACGCCCGTGAACGTCGTGATGAAGATCCCCGCGAGATTGCCCGCGAAGTTCTGGATGCCGCCGAGCGACGCGACATGCGCGGGCGTCGGTGCGACTTCGCCGACGAGCGTCCACACGTTGGCGCCCGCGAACGACAGGCTCGCATAAGCCAGCGCGAACAGGCCGAGGCAGGCCCACACGTTTTCGACGAACGCCGACAGCGCGATCGACGAAGACAGCAGCATCCCGATCACGAGGCAGGTCTTGCGCGCAGCGGTCGCGCTCCAGCCGCGGCGGAACAGGCTGTCCGACACATAGCCGCCGAGCCAGCCGCCCGGAATCGCGAGCAGCGCGGGCAGCATGCCCCACGTGCCGAGCGACGCGAGCGAGAAGCCGCGCGATTGCAGCAGGTAGCTCGGGAACCACGTGATGAAGAAGTAGATCGCGAAGTTCAGGCAGAACAGGCCGATCATCATCCCCCACACGGTGCGGTAGCGGAACAGGTCCAGCCACGACACCTTCGGGCCGTCGGTTGCGGCCGCAACGGTTGGTGCGCCGCGTTGCGCGAGCAGCGCATCGACCGCATCGGGCGCAATCGCGCGATAGCGTTCCGGGTCGCGATAGACGAACCACCACGCCAGTGCCCACACGATGCCGATGCCGCCCGTGATCGCGAACGACCCGCGCCAGCCGACGATCGAGATCAGCCACGCGACGAGCGGCAGCGACAGCGCGGAGCCGACGCGCGAGCCGCTGTCGAAGATGCTGCTCGCGAGCCCGCGTTCGCTGCGCGGGAACCAGTTGAACGCGACCTTCGCGAACGACGGGATCGCGGCCGCTTCGCCGACGCCGAGCATCAGCCGCACGCCGACGAGCTGTGCGAGGCCGCGCGCGGCGCCCGTCGCGACGGTGAACACCGACCACCAGCCGACCGCGAGTGCGAGGCTCACGCGCACGCCGACCTTGTCGATGAACCAGCCGGCCGGCAGTTGCAGGAACGCGTAGGTCCAGAAGAACGCGCTCAGCACGAGCCCCATGCCGACCGCGTCGAGGCCGAGATCGGCGCGGATGCTGGGCGCCGCGATCGCGAGGTTCGCGCGGTCGATGAAGTTGATGACGTTGGCCAGGAAGCACATCAGGATCATGGCCCATCGGATGCGTGGCATGTGGTGTCTCCGCGCGGAATGTCGTGACGGGCGGCCGGCGATCCGCTGCGCCGGCCGCCTCGATGGGCGGGTTATCGGGTGGTGTGCGGCGGCGTGCGGTCGAACTTCGCGAGCGCTTCCCACAGGCCGTTCAGGTAGACCGCGCCGAGCGCGCGGTCGTAGAGGCCGTAGCCGGGCTTGCCCGTCTCGCCCCAGATCATGCGGCCGTGGTCGGGGCGCACGTAGCCGGTGAAGCCGGTGTCGTGGTACGCCTTCACGATCGCGGCGATGTCGAGCGAACCGCAGCTCGACAGATGCGCGGTTTCCTCGAAGTCGCCGTTCGCGTCAACCTTCACGTTGCGGATGTGCGCGAAGTGGATACGGCCCATCGCGCCGAATTCGCGCACGAGTGCCTCGACATCGTTCTGCGGGCCCGCGCCGAGCGAGCCCGAGCACAGCGTCAGCCCGTTCGCGGGCGTGTCGACGATGCGCAGGATCCGCGCGAGATCGTCGCGGTTCTTCACGATGCGCGGCAGCCCGAAGATCGGGCGCGGCGGATCGTCGGGGTGGATCGCCATCTTCACGCCGGCTTCCTCGGCGACGGGGATGATCGCCTTCAGGAAGTATTCGAGGTTCGCCCACAGCGCCGCCTCGTCGACGTCGCGATACTCGGCGAGCAGTGCCTTCAACTGGTCGGGCTGGTAGCTCGAATCCCAGCCCGGCAGCGCGATGCCGTCGTCCGGATCGATCCGGTCGACCGCGTCGGTGCTGAACGCGAGGCAGGTCGAGCCGTCGTCGAGCGTCTTCGACAGCTCGGTACGCGTCCAGTCGAACACGGGCATGAAGTTGTAGCAGATCACGCGCACGCCAGCCGCGCCGAGATGACGAATCGTCTGACGGTAGTGGTCGATCAGGCGGTCGCGGCCCGGCTTGCCGAGCTTGATGTCCTCGTGGACGGGCACCGATTCGACGACTTCGAACTGCAGGCCGGCGCGCTCGATCGTCGCCTTCAGCGCATCGATCTTGTGCGCGGGCCAGACTTCGCCCACCGGTTCGTCGTAGATCGCGGACACGATATGCGTGACGCCCGGGATCTGGCGGATGTATTGCAGCGAGACCGGATCGGACTCGCCGTACCAACGGAATGACATCTTCACTGGAGCGGCTCCTGGCTGGCGGTTGTTGCATCGGGCGGACGGGCGGCAGCGGCCGGCCCGTCTCCGGTGTGCGGATTATGATTGGTATGCCAGTTGTGCGGGATAGTGGTTTACCAGTTGTCGGGTTCGGAGCCGGCTGGCATGGCACTGCAGTCAGGACCCCGGCACATCGACCAACACGCCGAACCGGATGCGGGCCGGAATTGGTGTACCATTTTGGCGATCCGGTGCCGCGACGGCGCCGGCCAGCCCGTTGCGAGCCTTTCGATGACCGATCTTTCCAGCCTGCCCGCCAGCCGCGACACCGATGCCGCGGACCGCTCCTATATCGGCCTGGCGCGTCAGATTCACGCGATGGTGGCCGCCGGCGCGTTCGAGGCCGGCGCGCGGCTGCCGTCCGAGCGCAGCCTGGCCGACCAGTTCGGCGTGAGCCGCACGCAGGTGCGCGAGGCGATCATTGCGCTCGAGGTGCAGGGGATCGTCGAAGTGCGGATCGGTTCGGGTATCTATGTGTCCGCGGCCGATGCCGCGCGGCCGGTGACGTTCGAGGTGCCGCGCGGCCCGGGGCCGATCGAGACGCTGCGCGCACGCGGGCTGATCGAGGCGGAAGTCGCGGCGCTCGCGGCGACCGAACGCAAGGATGCGGATCTCGACCGGCTGTTCTTCTCGTTGACGACGATGCGCGAGCAGATGGACGACAAGGCCGCCTACGACGCGGCCGATCGCCAGTTCCACCTGCGTATCGCGGAATCGACCGGCAACACGGTGCTGCTGCACATGGTCACGGCGATGTGGGACTGCGCGCGCAGCGATCCGCTGTGGGACAAGATCGAGGAGCATTTTCACTCGACCGCGCTGCGCGAGGCGTCGCAGGACGATCACCAGCGGATCTTCGCGGCGATCATGGCGCGCGACGCGGCCGCCGCACGCGATGCGATGGCTGCGCACCTGTCGCGCGTGATCGCGGAATTCACTCAGGCGTGGCGCTGACGCGCCGGCTGCTGGCCGCCGGCCGCCGCTAGACCACCTTCAAATCCCTTCGAACAACCCCACATGCTGGTCGTACGCGCGCTGCTGCCGTGCGTACGCATCGTCGAGATGCTCGTGCAGTGCGCGCTCGGCCGCATCGGGGTCGTGCCGCTCGAGCGCGTCGAGCACTTTCTGGTGCTGCGCAAGCGTGACCTCGCCGACGATCGGGTCGCGGACGGTGACGTGCCGCACACGGTCGATCGGCGCGCGCACGATCTCGACGAGCTGCTGCACGCGCGGTAGCCGCGCGGCCGCGCTGACGGTGGCATGAAACGCGTTGTCGCACGCGATCGCCGCGACCGCGTTGCCGCGTTCGATCGCGCGCCGGTGCGCATCCTGGATGTCGTGGAGCTGTTCGAGCTCGCGCGCGCTGATGACTTCGGCCGCGCGGCGGATCGCGGCCGTCTCCAGCACCTTGCGGATCAGCGCGCTCTCGACGAACTGCTCGCGCTTCACGGGCGCGACGAAGGTACCCGATTGCGCGGCGATCAGCACGAGCTCCTCGCGTGCGAGCTGCAGCAGCGCCTCGCGCACGGGCGTGCGCGACACGCCGAGCGCCTCCGCGATGGCGCGCTCGTAGATGACGTCGTTCGGAAGCAGCGTCATCGTCACGATCGCGTCGCGCAACAGCGCGTGAATCTGCACGGACAGGGCCTGCGAGCGGTCCAGTGTGAAATCGGCGGGGATCAGGCGGGCGATGAAGGTGTCCTGGGTGGTGCGTTCTGACTTCATGAATTGGCTAGAGGGTGGCAGGCGGGCCGGCATGCATCGATGGATACCGGTCGACCAATATATTAATGCGCAACTCGATATCGGCGGCTCGGCGGGGATCGTCGGTCGACCGATTCCCGGGTTTACCCCCGTATCGACACCGGGAGGCATCTCTATAATTGCCAACTAATATATTAGTTGGCCGACGCTTCGAAGAAGGCGCGACCGGCGACTCATCCCCACAGGAGACACGTATGCACCTCGAAGACTCAGCAGGCCCCCGCCCGACGGCCCGGGCCTCGACCGCCGCGCCGACCGCCGTGCGCTGGCGGATTTTCTGGCTGCTGTTGTTGCTGTCGTCGATCAACTACATCGACCGCGCGTCGCTGTCCGTCGCGCTGCCGATCATCTCGACCGAATTCAGTCTGTCGCCCGCGATGGAAGGGGTGCTGCTCAGCGCATTCTTCTGGACGTATGCACTGATGCAGATCCCGAGCGGGCTGCTGGTCGACCGCTACAAGGCGCGCACCATCGTCGGCCTCGCGACGATCGGCTGGGGCGCCTGTCAGGCCGTCGCGGCCGTGTGCTTCAGCTGGGTGCCGCTGCTGCTGACGCGGCTCGGACTCGGCATCGCCGAATCGCCGATCATGCCCGCCGGCGCGAAGCTCGCGGGTTCGTGGCTCACGCCGGCCGAGCGCGGCCGCGGCGCCGCGCTGCTCGATGGCGGGGCACCGCTGGGCTCGGCGTGCGGCGCGATCATCATCACGGCGCTGATCGCGGGCCTCGGCTCGTGGCGGCTCGCGTTCGTCGTCGCGGGGGCGGGCACGATCGTGGTCGGCATCTTCGCGTGGTGGTACATCCGCAACCATCCGTCCGAGCATGCCGGCGTGAACGCGGCCGAGCTCGAGCACGTGACCGTGCATGCGGCCGCGGCCCGCGCCGGCGAGCCGAAGGCGAGCGTGCCGTTTCGCGAGCTGCTGCGCGACCGTTCCGTGCTGTTCATGTTCGCGAGCTGGGCCTGCTACAACAGCGTGTTCTACGGGCTGATGACGTGGATGCCCAGCTACCTGCACAAGGCGCACGGCTTCGACCTCAAGCAGATGGGCGGCGCGACTTTCATCATCTTCATGTGCGGCTTCATCGGCGAGCTGTTCGGCGGCTGGCTGGCCGACAAGTGGCGCGCGGCCGGCGGCGCGCCGAACCGCGTGATGCGCGTGATGTTCTCGGTCGCGGGCCTTGCGTCTGCCGCGGCGATCCTCGCGGTGAGCTTCGCGACGGGGCTCGTCAGCGTCGTCGTGCTGCTGTCGATCGCGTTGTTCTTCATCCGCTGGTGCGGGATGTTCTGGGGCGTGCCCGCGACGCTCGGCGGCCAGTCCCGTGCGGGCCTGCTCGCGGGCGCGATGAACTTCGGCGGCAACATCGTCGGCGTCATCGTGCCGATCCTGATCGGTCTCATCGTGCAGTTCACCGGCACCTATTTCCTCGCGCTGATGTTTTTCGTCGTCGCGGCGTTCGGCCTGGCCGTCTGCGCGAGCCTCATCGATTACCGCGACCGGGGCCTCGACTGAAGCCCGTCGCCCGATTCAACCGGAACCGAATCATGTCGTCATTTCCCACCGAAACCCGTCAGGCGCCGGCCGCGTTGCGCGCACGCACGATCCGGCTCGATCCCGCCGACGACGTCGTCATCGCCGTCGAGCAACTCGTCAGCGGCACGCGCCTCGATGACGAAGGCGTGAGCGTCGCGGGGCTGATCCCGCCCGGTCACAAGGTCGCGACGCGCGCGATCGACGCTGGCGCGCCCGTGCGCCGCTACGGCCAGATCATCGGCTTCGCGAGCCAGCCGATCCGGCCCGGCCAGCACGTCCACACGCACAACCTCGACATGGGGGAGTTCGCGCGCGATTACGCGTTCGGCGAAGGCACGCGCGACACCGCATTCGTGCCCGACGCGCAGCGCGCGACGTTCGACGGCATCGTGCGCGCCGATGGCCGGGTGGCGACCCGCAACTACATCGGCATCCTGACGTCGGTGAACTGCTCGGCGACGGTCGCGCGTGCCATCGCCGATCATTTCCGCCGCGACATCCACCCCGACGCGCTTGCCGCGTATCCGAACGTCGACGGCGTGGTGGCATTGACGCACGGCGTCGGCTGCGCGGTCGATCCCGACGGCGATGCGCTCGCGATCCTGCAGCGCACGCTCGGCGGCTATGCGTGCCATCCGAATTTCGCGGCGGTGCTGGTGATCGGGCTGGGTTGCGAAACCAACCAGATTCCGCGCCTGCTCGAAACCCAGGGGCTGACGGAGCACGCGCGACTGCGCACGTTCACGATCCAGGACAGCGGCGGCACGCGCAAGACGATCGAGAAGGGCATCGCGCTCGTCGAGTCGATGCTCGCCGCCGCGAACGACGTGCGGCGCGAGCCCGTCGACGCGAGCCACCTGACGGTCGGCCTGCAATGCGGCGGCTCCGACGGCTATTCGGGCATCACCGCGAACCCCGTGCTCGGCGCGGCGGTCGACCTGCTGGTGAAGCACGGCGGGACCGCGATCCTGTCCGAAACGCCGGAGATCTACGGCGCCGAGCATTTGCTCACGCGTCGCGCAGTGTCGCGTGCCGTGGGCGAGAAGCTGGTCGAGCGCATCCGCTGGTGGGAGGACTATTGCGCGCGCCATCACGCGGCGATGAACAACAACCCGTCGGCCGGCAACAAGGCAGGCGGCCTCACGACCGTCCTGGAGAAATCGCTCGGCGGTATCGCGAAGGCCGGCAGCACGAATCTCGTCGACGTCTACGAATACGCGATGCCGGTTCGCTCGAAAGGGCTGGTGTTCATGGATACGCCAGGCTACGACCCGATCTCCGCGACCGGGCAGGTCGCGGGCGGCGCGAACCTGATCTGCTTCACGACGGGGCGCGGCTCCGCATACGGCTGCGCACCGACGCCGTCGCTGAAGCTGGCGACCAACAGTGCGCTGTGGCGGCGGCAGGCCGACGACATCGACCTGAACTGCGGCGACGTGCTCGACGGCGGTGTGCGCATCGACGCGCTCGGCGCGACGCTGTTTCGGATGATGCTCGACGCGGCGTCCGGCCACGCGACGCGCAGCGAGCTGCATGGCTACGGGCAGAACGAATTCGTGCCGTGGCAGATCGGCGCGATTACCTGATTTGAATTCCCTGCGGCAAGGAGTGCCATTGATGCAATCGAACGTTTCATCCACGCGCTATCGTGGCGTGTTTCCCGTCGTACCGACGATCTTCACCGACGATGGCCGTCTCGACCTCGACGGACAACGCCGCTGCGTCGACTTCATGATCGATGCTGGATCGAACGGCCTGTGCGTGCTCGCGAACTTCTCCGAACAGTTTTCGCTGGCCGACGACGAGCGAGACGCGGTGATGCACTGCGTGCTCGAGCACGTGGCCGGTCGCGTGCCGGTGATCGTCACCACGTCGCATTTCGGCACGACCGTGTGCGCGCAGCGCAGCCGCCGTGCGCAGGACGCGGGCGCCGCGATGGTGATGGTGATGCCGCCGTATCACGGCGCGACGTTTCGCGCGGGCGAGGCGGCGATCGTCGAGTTCTTCCGCAGCGTCTCCGATGCGATCGACATCCCGATCATGATCCAGGATGCGCCGGCGAGCGGCACGCATCTGCCGGCCGCGCTGCTCGCGCGGATGGCGATCGAGATTCCGAACGTGTCGTACTTCAAGATCGAGGTGCCGCAGGCGGCCGCGAAGCTGCGCGAGTTGATCCGGCTCGGCGGCGACGCGATCGTCGGGCCGTGGGACGGCGAAGAGGCGATCACGCTGATGGCCGATCTCGAAGCGGGCGCGACGGGCGCCATGACGGGCGGTGCGTATCCGGACGGGATCCGCCGGATCGTCGACGCATGGGCCGCCGGCCGTGCGGACGAAGCCGAGCGCGAGTACGCGCACTGGCTGCCGCTGATCAATCACGAGAACCGCCAGGGCGGCATCGCGACCGCGAAGGCGCTGATGAAGGCCGGCGGCGTGATCGCGTCGGACGCCGTGCGTCATCCGCTGCCGATGATGCACCCCGACACGCGAGCGAGCCTGCTGCGGATCGCCCGCTCGCTCGATCCGCTCGTGCTGCGCTGGGGCCGCTGAGCGCGGCGCGCGACGGCACGGTTCGACGCTTTCACGATGCAACGATATTCAATGATGTTCAACGAGGACGATTCATGCAGATTTCTGGCGCTTCCCTGATCGGTCGGCACAGCGTGGTCGGCGCCGCGGGATTCCAGGCGATCGACCCGGCAACCGGAGCGGCGCTCGCCCCCGTGTTCGGCCGCGCGTCGGCGCAAGACGTCGACGCGGCCTGTGCGCTGGCGGCACAGGCATTCGATGCGTATCGACATACGTCGCTGCACGCGCGCGCGGCGTTGCTCGACACGATCGCCGAGGGGCTGCTCGCGCTCGGCGATTTACTGATCGAGCGCTGCGTCGCGGAAAGCGGCCTGCCGCGCGCGCGCATCGAAGGCGAGCGCGCACGCACCGTCGCGCAGCTTCGAATGTTCGCGCAGGTCGTGCGGGCGGGCGATTTCCTCGGCGTGCGCATCGATCCCGCGCAGCCGGCGCGTCAGCCGCTGCCGCGCGTCGACCTGCGCATGCAGCACGTCGCGCTGGGCCCGGTCGCCGTGTTCGGTGCGAGCAATTTCCCGCTGGCGTTCTCGGTCGCTGGCGGCGACACGGTGTCGGCGCTGGCGGCCGGCTGCCCGGTGATCGTGAAGGCGCATCCCGCGCATCCGGGCACGTCGGCACTCGTCGGCCGTGCGATTCGGGATGCCGTGGACGCATGTGCGATGCCGGATGGCACGTTCTCGCTGCTGTTCGACGACGGTTACGACGTGGGTGCCGCGCTCGTGCGCGATCCGCGCATCCAGGCGGTGGGCTTCACGGGCTCGCGCCACGGCGGCGTCGCGCTGATGGCGCTCGCGGCTGCGCGACCGCAGCCGATACCCGTCTACGCGGAGATGAGCAGCGTGAATCCGGTGCTGCTGTTTGCGCATGCACTCGACGCGCGCGCGGAGGCGATCGGCCGCGCATTCGCGGCGGCGCTGACGCTCGGCGTCGGTCAGTTCTGCACGAATCCGGGGCTGATTCTCGGCGTCGACGGCCCCGCGCTGCGACGCTTCGAGGCTGCGGCCGCCGCCGCGCTGACCGATCTGCCCGCGGCCGCGATGCTCACGCCCGGCATTCACCGCGCGTACGACGAGGCGGTCGCGCGGCTGGGCGCGCAGGCCGGTGTCGAACTGCTTGCGCGCGGCGCGGCGGCCGGTGACGGGATCCGTCATGCGGGCCGCGCCGCGCTGTTCGCCACGCAGGCCGACCGGTTCGCTCGTCAGCCCGAGTTGCACGACGAAGTGTTCGGCCCCGCCTCGCTCGTCGTGCGCTGCCCGGATCTCGACACGATGCATGCGCTCGTCGAGCGGCTCGACGGGCAGCTCACGACGGCGCTGCATGTCGACGACGGCGATCACGCTGCGGCGCGCGCCTTCATGCCGCTGCTCGAGCGGCGCGCGGGGCGCATTCTCGTGAACGGTTTCGGCACGGGCGTCGAGGTCGGGCATGCGATGGTGCACGGCGGTCCGTATCCGGCGACGTCGGACGGACGCTCGACGTCGGTGGGCAGCCTCGCGATCGGTCGCTTCCTGCGCCCGGTCTGCTATCAGGACGTGCCCGACGCGCTGCTGCCCGATGCGCTGCGCGACGCGAATCCGCAGGGCGTGCCGCGCACCATCGACGGGCATCGCGACGCGCAGGCGTGACGGGTCCGTTCCCGAGCGGGCGACGCGGTGATGGCGTACTTTCGACTGATGAATGGCCGCTTGCCCGACGGGCTTTGATGCACGTGCAACGACGCCGGTGAGGCCGCGCCGGCACCGCCGTATACGGCTTCTTCCGATTGCGCGACCGTAGGTTTTATGGTCTTGTTGCGGGATATCGCATCGACTCGAAAAAGGACAGTCGAATGCAGCCGGGCGATTCACACGGGGACCGATTGATCAGGGGAATCGGCGCACGTACGCGCGTACGTATCGCCGTGTTCGGGCTGCTCATCATTTTGACGGCGGGCTTGGTTGCCGCTGCGCTTGCGGCGTTCGCCGCCCCTCCCGAAGCCGTCAACGACAACGTGCTGCGCGTGCTTGCATGGCCGGGCTATGCGGACAGCGACGTCGTCAGCGCGTTCGAGGCGCAATTTCACGTACGCGTCGAAGTGACGTTCGTCGATTCCGACGAAGCACTGTGGACGCGGATGCACAGCGCCGCGCCACCGCCGTACGACGTGCTGGCCGCGAACACGGCGGAGATCCAGCGCTACGCGCACGAACGTCTGCTCGCGCCGATCGACCTGTCGCGCATCCCGAACCGGCGGCGGCAGTTGCCGAACTTCCAGCAACTCGCGACGATCGGCGGGCTCGTGGAAGAGGGCGCCACGTACGCGATCCCGTTCACGTATTCGTCGATGGGGCTGATCTACGACCGCAAGCAGGTGCCGGTTGCGCCGCACTCGATGCGGGAATTGTGGAATCCTCGCTACCGCGGCAAGGTGCTCGACTTCAACAGTGCGCAGCACAATTTTTCGTTCACGGCGCTGGCGCTCGGCTATTCCGATCCGTTTCGCCTGTCGCCCGCGCAGACGCTCGTGGTCGCGCACAAGCTGATCGACCTGCGTCGCAACCTGCTGACGTACTACACGCTTCCTGAAGAGGCGACCGCGCTGTTCGTCCAGCATCGCGCGGCGCTGATGTTCGGCAACTACGGCACGCAGCAGGTCGAACTGCTCAGGCGCGCCGGCGCGGACGTCGGCTACGTGATTCCGGACGAAGGCGCGCTCGCATGGCTCGACTGCTGGGCCGTCACGCGCGGCGCGCAGCATCCCGAGCTCGCGTTCGCGTGGATCAACTACATGCTCGAACCGGCGATCGGCGCGCTGCTGACCGAACGCCAGGGCCTCGCGAACACGCTTGCGCCGCCGCCGGGCCTCGACACCGGGCACCAGCATCTCGTCTGGCTCCAGCCCGTCGAGGACATCGCGCGACGCGAATCGTTGTGGAGCCGCATCGTGTCGGGCGACCGTCCGGAGCGATTCGAAAAATGATCCGGCTCGGGCTCACGTCGAAACTGTCGGTGCTATTCGCATGCATCGGCGTGATCGCGTCCGGCGCGACCGGCTATTACACGTATCGCGCGAACCGCGCGATGCTCGTGCAGGAAGCGCAGCACAGCCTGCTGATGTCGACGCAACTGCTCGGGCAGCGCTTTACCACTGCGCTGTCCGACGTTGCGGACGATGCGCTCGTGCTCGCGCAGCTGCCGTCGTGCGCGCTGGTCTCGGACGGCGACAACCGGGATGGCGCGCCACGCGCACGGCTCGAGCAGGTGTTCTACAGCTTCATGAGAAATCACCCCGAATACCTGCAGATCCGGCTGATCGCGCGCGGGGATTTCGGGCTCGAACGCATCCGCGTCGATCGCGACGCGCACGGCATCGTCGTGCTGCCGGACAGCGTGTTCCAGGAGAAAGGACAGTTTTCCTACGTATTCGATACGCTCGCGACCGCGCCCGGCCATATCTACCTGTCGCCGATCGTGATCAACCACGAGACGGGGTCGCACGCAGCCGAAGGGCTGCCGATCCTGCGGGTGGGCACGCCGGTCGTCGACACGTCGGGCCAGACGGTTGGCGCGCTGGTCGTCGACGTCGAGCTGTCGCGCGTGTTCGACCGGCTCGAGCGCGATCTGCCGGAAGACTATGGGGTGTATCTCGCGAACGAGTGGGGCGATTTCCTCGTGCACCCCGATCCGTCGCAGACGTTCGGCTTCGATCGCGGCCGGCGCGTGCTGATGCAGGACCGCTTTGCCGTCACGCGCGCGCTGTTCGACAGTACGCGCGTCAACGCTACGGTCAATGGCCTTGCCAATCCGGCCGAGGCACCGGGGCAGATGTTCGCGTTCGCGCGCACGCCGTTCGGGCACGACGAGGGCAACCGCTTCGTCGTGCTCGGGATGGCGCGCCCGCTGGGGGACGTGCTGGCGCCGGCCGGCATGCTCGGCGAACGGATCGTCCGGATGGTGCTCGTGTCGAGTTTGTTCGCGGTGATCCTCGCGATCCTGTTCGCGCGTGCGATCACGCGGCCGCTGCAGACGCTCGCGCGTGCCGCGACGCACGTGTTCGACGATCCGGCCGCCGAGCAGCTGCCGGTCGGGCGCGCCGACGAGATCGGCGTGCTCGCGCGCTGTTTCGACAGCATGCGCGTCGAGATCCGCACGCAGGTCGCGATGCTGCGCGCGAAGCAGCTGGAGCTCACGCACCTCGCGGGCCACGATGCGCTGACCGCGCTGCCGAACCGCCTGCTGTTCATGGAGCATCTCGACGCCGCGATCCGGCGCGCGGCCGCGATGCACGAAGGGCTGGCCGTGATGTTCGTCGATCTCGACCGCTTCAAGCAGATCAACGACCAGCATGGGCACTCGGCGGGCGACCGCGCGCTCGTCGCGGTCGCCAAGCGGCTGAGCCTCGTACTGCGCGGCGGCGACATGGTCGCGCGGCTCGGCGGCGACGAATTCATCGTGTTGATTTCGGACGTGCGTTCACCGGCGGTGATCGGCGACGTCGCGTCGCGCATCCAGCTCGTGATGGCCGAGGAACTGGAGTTCGGCGACCGGCGTATGGCCGTCGGCGCGAGCATCGGCGTCAGCGAGTTTCCGGCCGACGGCGCGTCGGCCGAGGAACTGCTCGTCAAGGCCGACGCGGCGATGTACGCGGCGAAGGCGTCCGCGCAGCGCGCGTTCGTGCGTTATCAGGAATTGGTCGGCAGCGGGAGCGGCACCGGCAGCGGGACGGACGAAGCGGCCGGCCGGGTCGCGTCGGGCGGCAGCCGGTGACGGCCGGCCGCTGATACGCACGATGCAAACGCGACGAGCCCGTCGCGGGACGGGCTCGTGGCCGGTGCGGACTGCGCGCGAAGGCGCGCAGCGGCAGGCTTAGTGGCCGAAGTAGATCGAGTCGCGCGGGTTTTGCACCTTCACGGCCGGTGCGCCGCCCTGGACGGCTGCGGCCGGTTGCGCACCGTAGCCGCTGTTGTCGGCGCCGTGCACGCGGGCTTGTGCGGCCTGGATGTCGGCCGGGTAGTGCGGGCTCGACTGGCTCGGCTTGTAACCGACGCTTTCAAGCTGGACCAGTTCGTTGCGCACTTGAGCGCGGGTCACGGTGCTTTGGGCGAATGCGCCGAACGAGGCGGACAGGGCGACAGCGGCAACGACTGCGGAAACGAGCGATTTCATGATGACCTCCGATGTTTATTGGCTTCCGCGTTCGACACCATGTCGTAAGCGGTTGATTACATCGTAGGCGTCGGGTGACCTAGGGTAAACGTGGGTTTCAGCGAAAGATCCTTGCAGCCGGGGCAATAATTCCGAGACAAACGCCTTCTGTCCCTATTCGATGTTGCCGGATTTGCAAGGGCGAGGGGGCGGATGCGTGCGGCACAGGGGGCGTGCACGGATGGGCGCCCGGCGGCGAAGGCGCGGGCGGAGAGGACGAGGGTGGGGCTGGGGCTGCGATGCTGCCGGATCAGACGTCGTCGTCGATTTCCTTGCGTTCCCGGCGTTCCTCGTTGCCGCGGCGCGCGCGCAGGCGCTGGCGCGACAGCACGGCGATCACCTGCTGGGTCGGCGCGCCGGACGGCAGTTCGTTGCGGATGCGATCGGGCACCATGGGCAGGCCCGCACGCTGCCGGCGCAGCGCCTTGGCGATTGCCCGGCGGCATTCGTCACCGTGGCAATCCCATTCATCGCGGATTCTCTGGCAATAACGGCATTGTTCCATCCGGACAGTCTAACGCGTCTTCGGGAACCGGGCGGGGTGCCGGCCCCAACCCCAACGTGTCACGCGCCGGGTGCGGTAGCGGCGAGCGCTTGTGCATGCGACTGGAAGCGGCGGTGTTCTTCCGGCGGCACGAGCGAGCCGCCCGTCGCCCAGATCACGTGCGTCGACCGGCGCAGGTCGATCGCGTGGCGATCCACGTAATCGAGACCGGCCGGGGACTGCGCCAGCCAGCCGGGACCGCCGACGGCAGCGGCGGCCGACGGCTCGAGCGCCACGCCCGTCGCGTGCTGAACCGCGAGCAACTGGGCGTAGAGCTGCGCGTCGCTGACGGTGAAGACGCCCGACAGCAACGACGCCATCAGCGGACTGACGAGGTGCGATGCCTGCGCGACGGCGAGGCCATCGGCTTCGGTCCGGTTATCGAGCCCCGCGTCGTAGACGGACACGGGCTTGCCGGGGCCGGCGGCCAGCTGGACCAGCATGCACGGCGAAGCAACGGGTTCGGCAAAGAAGCAATGCACGTGCTCGCCGAACAGTGCCTTGAGACCGTACGCGATGCCGCCCGGTGCGCCGCCGACACCGCACGGGATATGGACGAAGAGCGGGTGCGCCGCGTCCACGCGGCGGCCCGCCGCGGCGAGCTGCGCGGCGAGAGGCCGGGCGCTGGCCGCGTAGCCGAGGAACAGCAGCAGCGAGCCTTCGTCGTCGACGAAGTGGCTGCGCGGCTGATTGCGTGCCTGCGCGCGTCCGGCCGCGACGGCTTGCGCGTAGTCGCCGTCATGCTCGATCACGCGAACGCCGCGTTGTCTCAGGCGCGCCTTCTTCCACGGCTTCGCGTCGGTCGACATGTGGACGACCGACTCGAACCCCAGCGCGGCGGCCATCACGCCGATGCTGAGGCCGAGATTGCCGGTGCTGCCGACGATGACGGTGTGCGCGGCAAACCGTTCGCGTGCGGCGGCCGATGCGAGGATCCGGCGGTCGCCCGCGGGTTCGAGCAGTCCCTGCTCGATCGCGATCGACTCCGCGAGCGCGAGCACTTCATGAAAGCCGCCGCGCGCCTTGATCGAGCCGGCGACCGGCAACGCGTCGTCGCGCTTGATGAACCAGGCGCCGTGTGCGTCTGCCGGGAGCGTCAACCTGCGCTGCAGGCCGTCGGCCGGCATCAGCGACGACTCGATTTTTCCCGCGCTCGCCGCGAGTTCGGGAAACAGCTCGGCCATCAGCGGTTCGCAGCGCGCGAGCCGCGCTTCGGCCATCGCAATCGCGTCGAGCGCCGGCGCGTCGGGCGGCAGCGGGCTGCCGGCATGGGGATTCAGCCACAGCAACGGGTGGCGGGCTTGCAGTTGGGCTAATAGATCGGCGGGTTGGAGCGTGATGGTCATGGATCGGTCTTGCATCGGATAAGCAGGGAGAATGGCTGGAATGCTACGATTCCGGCAGCCTGCGCAAAAGCGCCGATTTCTAATGAATCCATTAGCCTGACTGATATCTATGCGACTCGACGGTTCGCTCCTGGGTGCGTTGCTCTGCTTTGAAACGGCCGGCCGGTTGCTGAGCTTCACGAAGACGGCGCAGGC
The DNA here is from genome assembly GCF_017104865.1 of Burkholderia sp. Ac-20349. Taxonomy (NCBI): domain Bacteria; kingdom Pseudomonadati; phylum Pseudomonadota; class Betaproteobacteria; order Burkholderiales; family Burkholderiaceae; genus Burkholderia; species Burkholderia sp. Ac-20349. Next base: position 19,002 of record NZ_JAAGPM010000013.1, on the reverse strand, counting down.
GTTCAACCTGACGCAAAGCGCGGTGAGCCAGCAGATCCGGAACCTGGAGGACCGGCTCGGTTATCCGCTGTTCGTGCGCCAGGCGCGCGGCCTGAAGCTGACCGAGAAGGGCGGGATCCTGCTCGGGACGATGTCGGGCGCGTTCGTCGACATCAATCGCACGCTTCAGGCGCTTGGCATGTCGGATGCTCCGCTGCAGGTCAGCTGCCTGCCGTCGCTCGCGCTGCAATGGCTGATGCCGCGCCTGTCCGAATTTCACCGGCAACAACCGAACGTGCCGGTTCGCGTGAAGGCCGAGTTTCAGGTGCTGGATCGCCAGGCGATGGAGACCGACGACATCGATGTGGCCGTGCGCTACGACCCGGTGCACTACGCGCGGCTGCATGCCGAGGCGATTCTCGACGAAATCCTGTTTCCGGTCGCCACGCCCGCGTATCTGGCGCAGCATCCGTCCTTTGCGAGCGGGGAATCGCTGGACGGCGTCGTTCTGCTGCACGACGCCGCGCCGTGGGGCGGCGCACCCGAGTTCGTGGAGTGGCGCACGTGGCTGGACGAGGTCCGTCCGGCGTGGACGGCGCATCTCGACGGCCCGCAGTTCAATTTCTCGAGCCTTGCCATCACGGCTGCGCTGAACCATCAGGGTGTCGCGATGGGGCGCGCCGCGCTGGTGCACGACGAAATCGCGAGCGGACGGCTCGTGGATGTCTTCGGCACGCACGTGCGTGCGCCGGCGCGCTACATGCTGTTGTCGCGCAATCCCGACGATCCGCGTACCGCCGTTTTTTCGGACTGGCTCAAGGCCGAATGCGCGCGCTTCGGTGCCGCCCGATCGCGCTTGCTGTCGAACGGAAGCCGGCACGCGTAGGCGATGCTGCCGGACAGGTGGGTCGGAGTGCGAAATAGTTGGGCGGAGGGTACAGCCGTCAACTACAATTTCCCGTCCATCTCCCTACGGATGGCTTGCGCGCGGACGGGTCTGGCGAGCGTTACTTGAGCTGCCAGATACCCCAGATGGCGATCAACAGGCCAAGGCCGAATCCGCAGCCGAGCAACACGTAGGTTTCCATTTCATGCCTCTGAAAGCGCGGCAGCGCCGATGTGGATGTCGGCGTGCGAGCAGCAAAGTCGGTGACGTATCGTCCGCGCCGTCGGGCGGGGCGATACGCCGGGTCCGCGAATACTACGCTTTGCAGCTTTCAGAACGCATGCGCGATCGATGGCTTTACGCCATCTCTCAGTTTTTGCCCGCGTGCGCGTTGTTCATCTGGGTAACGTGCGATCCGCCGTGCCGGAGCACGCCCGATTTCCAGATCATCTGCGACGCCGCGGCGAGCACGAACAGCAGCACGACCATCCTGAAGATCCGGGGCGACATCTTGTCCCGCAGCGGGCGAACGAGCCACATGCCGGCAATGGCCGGCAGGCTGGCCGCCGCCGAGATCGCGAGGTCGGCGCCGCTCGCGTGCGCGGCGCCGCTGAACGTCGTGATCAGCGTGACGATCGACACCACCAGGATGATCGCGATCTGCTTCGTGAAGACGCGCCCGGTTGCGCCGGACGAAATCAGGTAGGTGGCGAGCAGCGGGCCCGGCACCGACGCGATGCTTTCCATCAGCGCGGCGCCGAAGCCGAGTGCGAAGCCGACGGGCTTTTGCCATGCGTCCGGCAGGTTGAGTTTCGGCGCGGCGAGCATCAGCGCCGCGGCCACGATCAGCAGCGCGCCGGACGCCGCTTGCGCATGACCCGGGTTGAGCGAGAGCAGGATCGCGACACCGACGATATTGCCGATCACGGTGCCCGCGATCGGCGCGGCGATCTTGCGTGCCGTCGCCAGTACCTGGCCGCCTTCCAGCGCTTGCGGGATGTTGCCGAGGATGATCGGCATCGACAGCAGCAGCACCGCATGCCGGATCGGCAGGAACTGGCTGAGTATCGGCATCGCGATCAGCGGCACGCCGATGCCCGTGATCCCCTTGGCCATGCCGCCCAGCAGCAGCGCGACGGCGATGCCGGCCAGATCGAACGCGCTGAGCCCCTGCAGGCTGGAGACCAGCACACCTTCAGTCAGATTGAAATGCATCATGGAATGGCATGTCGCGGCCTATCCGGCAGCGAGCGCTGCCGACGGAGCCTGTTGCGGTCGCGTGCATGGTGCACGCATTTGTTCTGGTTGGGCTCGAACCGGAAGTCGATCGCATGGCGCCGCGCCGTTGTGCGGCCGGGGCCGCAGGCAATCGGCACGCGGTTCGAGGATGCATCTTACCTGAGCGGCGCGGCGGACATTCGACGCGGGTCGCGGCGCACCACCGGTATCGTCGGCCCGATCAGGTTCGCGGTTCAATATAATTCACGACAGCTTGCCGCATCATGCACAACCTACATATCCCGGAATGAGGAGACCCGATGACCCTTGCCCAGTTGCAGGCCCTGGCGGCCGTGGTCGAACTCGGTTCGCTCACGGCTGCGGCCGACCGGTTGAACCGCAGTCAATCCGCGATCAGTCATGCCCTGACCGAGCTGGAAGACCTCACGGAGGTCAAGCTGCTGTGGCGCGACCGGCAGCCGGTCGTCCTGACCGCGGCGGGCGAACGCCTGTGGCCGTCCATCCAGAACGTGGTGCGCGAAGCGCAGCTGTTGCGCCAGCAGTTCAGCCTGTCGCGCGGCAAGCTGGAAGGGCAGCTGGTGGTCGCGTCGCTGCCGAGCGTGTCGCTGGCATTCGTCGTGCCCGCACTCGAGGCGTTGAAGGAGATGCACCAGGGCGTGTCGGCCGTGCTGCTCGAAGGCACGGACAGCGAAGTCGAAGGGTGGATCGACGACGGGACGGCCGATATTGGCGTGGTGGCCGGCACGAAGACGTTCGCGCACAATCTGCCGCTGCTCGACGAGGACTTTGTCGCGGTGGCGGCGGACGGCATGTTCGCCAACCGCAAGAGCGTGTCGGCAAAGCAGTTGTCCACGGCCCCGTTCATTTTCTCGAAGGCAGGATGCGGGCCGGTGATCGCCGATTACTTCGCGCGCAGCGACGCGCCGCTGCGGGCCGCGTTCAACGTGGTCGAGATGCGCACCATCCTGTCGATGGCGGAAGCCGGCATGGGCGTGTCGATCGTGCCGCGCATCACGCTCACGTACACGCCATTCGGTGGCCGCGTGCTGGAGCTGTCGCCGAGGCTGCATCGTTCGGTGCGGTTGTCGTGGAATACGGCGGGTAATGCGGTCGCAGATGAGTTCGTGCGGCTCGTCGACGCACAACGCGCGAAGGCAGGGAAGGCGCTCCACACGCGCGCGAAAAAAGGCAGGTAGCGTGCGGCCGGTGCGATGAACAGCGCTCATGAGCGGCTTGCAGTTTATTCATGACGATGTCGATCGAGATGCAATACATTGTTCGAACTCGCCCCTGACCGCTTCGCCCCGAAGGAGATTGCCGTGCCGGCCTTGCCCACCTTGCTTGCTTTCGGACTCGTGTCGCTCGGCATGGTGCTGACGCCCGGGCCGAACATGATCTACCTGGTTTCGCGCTCGATCTGCCAGGGTCGCCGTGCCGGGCTGGTGTCGCTCGGCGGCGTCGCGCTGGGCTTCGTGTTCTACATGGTGTGCGCGGCGCTGGGCATCACCGCGCTGGTGATGGCCGTGCCGTATGCGTACGACGCGTTGCGCTTTGCCGGCGCGCTTTATCTCGCGTACCTGGCGTGGCAGGCGCTGAAGCCGGGCGGTCGCTCGGCGTTCCAGGTCAGGCAGTTGCCGAATGACAGTCGCGCCAGGCTCTTCACGATGGGGTTCGTCACGAACCTCGCGAATCCGAAGATCGCGGTGATGTATCTGTCGCTGCTGCCGCAATTCATTTCGCCGGGGCACGGCAGCGTACTCGCGCAATCGCTGGCGCTCGGTTGCGTGCAGATCGCGGTCAGTGTCAGTGTGAATGCGCTGATTGCATGCATGGCCGGCGCCATCGCGGGCTTTCTGGCGGGGCGGCCGGTCTGGGCGTCGGCCCAGCGCTGGTTGATGGGCACAGTGCTGGCCGGACTGGCCGTGCGTATCGCGCTGGAGTCGCGCTAGCGCTGACGGGCGGTTTGCAGGACCGCCGGGGGCGTTCGCGTTGCAGCGCGACGAAAGCGCCCGGTACCGTCAGCCCTGGCAATTGCCCTGCGCTTCGTTGCCGACCCGAACGGGCGCGGCTTTTTCACGGCGCCGGCCGCGTGTCGCGAGCCAGCACAGGATCGACCCGCCGCATACCATCGATGCGCCTTGCCAGAATTCAATCGACAGCGGCGCATGCAGCAGCGTCGCGGCGAGCATGGCGGCGAGCACCGGGGTGAAGTACGACGCGCCGACGATGACCGTCACGTTGCCGTGCATGATGCCGGTGTTCCAGGCCGCATAGCCGAACCCCAGCGCCGATGCCGCCAGCACGATGTAGATGACCGCATGCAGGCTGAACGTCATGCCGCCGCCGCCTTCGATCGCGAACTTGATCCAGAGCACCAGCGCAACCAGCATGAAGAACGGCGTGACACCGTTCTTGCCGTCGGCGATGCGCGCCGTCACCGTGCAATAGCCGGCCCAGATCAGCGCGCCGACGAACGCGAGGCCGTAGCTCAGCGGATTGTCCGTGACGTTGTGCAGCATGCCGGCCGGATCGAGGCCCTGGTCGCCGCCGAGCACCCGGCAGATGCCGAGCATCGACAGCAGGACGCCGGGCACGACCAGCAGGTTGGCACGCTGCTTGTTGAACACGATTGCCGCGACCAGCGTGAAGCTCGGCCACAGATAGTTGACCATCGCGACTTCGATCGCCTGCTGGCCGTTGCTTGCATAGCCGATCGACAGCGACAGGCACAGCTCGTACGCGACGAACAGCAGCCCGCCCCACAGCAGATAGTTTTTCGGGAACCGGCTCAGATCGGGGAAGCCGACCGAAAACAGCAGAAGCACGGATGCCACCGTGTAGATCATCGCGGCGCCGCCGGTCGCGCCGAGACTTTCGCTCACGCCGCGAACGAGAGCGACGACGGAGGCCCACAACAACACCGCGCCGAGCCCGGCGAGCGTTGCCTTATTCTTGCGCTTCATGCTTCCTGCCTGTTTCAACATTCAAATTCGATTTCAGATGATTCGGTTCCGCCCGCACGAACCGCGATGGCGGACGGAATGAGCCGGTTGGCGCCGTCCCGCGGGGCGGCGCCAACCGGCAATCCCATGCGGCCCGCTTATGCGGGGCCCACGGGTACGTCGATCCAGATGGTCTTGATCTCGGTGTACTGGTCGTGCGCCCAGATCGACTTGTCACGGCCGCCGAACCCGGACGCCTTGTAACCGCCGAACGGCGTCGTCACGTCGCCTTCGCCGAAGCAGTTGACGGTCACGACGCCCGCGCGGATCTCGCGCGACAGCCGGATCGCCTGGTTCAGGCTGCCGGTGTAGACCGAAGCGGCGAGCCCGTACACCGAGTCGTTGGCCAGCGTGATCGCTTCGCCGATGTCGGTGAACGTCGTCACCGACAGGACCGGGCCGAAGATCTCCTCGCGGAACAGCCGGCTGTGCGGGCTCACGCCGTCCACCACGGTCGGTTCGACGAAAATGCCGCCGTCGGTCTGGCCGCCGAACGCAACCTTCAAGCGTTCCGCGCCGGCCTGCTCGAGGTACGAGCGCACTTTCTCGAAGTGGGCCTTGCTGACCATCGCGCCGATCCGGTGCGCCGGGTCGAGCGGGTTGCCCATCGTCCATTCGCGCATGTGCGTGCCGATACGCCGCAGCAGTTCGTCCTTGATGTCGGCATGAACGATCAGCCGCGACGACGCCGAGCAGTTTTCGCCCATGTTCCAGAACGCGCCGTTGACGATGTGCTGCGCGACCGCGTCGAGATCGGGCGCATCGGGCAGCACGACCGCCGGATTCTTGCCGCCGCACTCTAGCACGATGCGCTTCAGGTTGGATTCGGCCGCGTACGTGAGGAACTTCCGCCCGGTATCCGTCGACCCGGTGAAGCTCACCATGTCGACGTCCGCATGACGGCCCAGCGGCTCGCCGACTTCCTTGCCGCCGCCCGGCAGCACGTTGAAGACGCCGGCCGGCACGCCGGCTTCGTGCGCGAGTTCCGCGACGCGCAGCGCCGTGAGCGTGGTTTCCTTGGCCGGCTTGACCACGATCGAGCAGCCGGCCGCGAGCGACGGGCCGATCTTCCACGCGAGCATCAGCAGCGGAAAATTCCACGGCAGCACGAGGCCGACGACGCCGATCGGCTCGCGCACGACGAGCGCCAGCGCGTTGCCGCCGACGGGGGCCGTGTTGTCGTAGATCTTGTCGATCAGCTCGGCGTGCCAGCGGATCGTATGAATCGTCTCCGGCACGTCGGTGTTCTGGCATTCGCGGATCGGCTTGCCGCTGTCGAGGCTTTCCATCGTCGCGAGTTCGTGCGCGTGCTGCTCGAGCAGGTCGGCAAACTTCAGCAGGACGGCCTTGCGTTGCGACGGCGCCAGCTTGCGCCAGCGACCGTCCTCGAACGCCTGCCGTGCATGGGCGACCGCGAGGTCGACGTCGGCCGCATTACACGCGCCAATCTGCGCGAGGACGGCGTCGGTGGCCGGATTGACGGTCGCGAACGTGTCGCCGGAGCTGGCCTGGCGGAATGCGCCGTCGATGAACGGCCCGGTCGGGAAGCGCAACGCCGCGGCCAGCGCCGCGTATTCGGACGCGCTGAGCAGGTCGGTCATCAGGCTTGGCCTCCGGTGACGGAGGCGACTTCACGCTTGATCCCGGCCACGATCGCGGCCAGCGCCTGCTTTTCCGGTTCGTCGAGCCCGCGCAGCGGTGCGCGCACGCCGCCCGCGCGCAGCCCCACGAGTTCGCAACCGTACTTGATCGACTGCACGAACTTGCCGCCTTCGAGGAAATCCATCAGCGGCATCATCGCGGACATGATCCGGCGCCCCTTGTCGAAGTCCTTCTCGATCGCGCACGCCTGGTACAGCGCGATATGCTCGGCCGGCAGGAAGTTCGAGCCCGCGCAGACCCAGCTGCGCGCGCCCCACGCGAAGAATTCCAGCGCCTGGTCGTCCCAGCCGCACGACACGCTGATGTTCGGGAACTCGCGTACCAGCATGTGCAGCTGGCCCGTCTGGCCCGAGCTTTCCTTGATCGCGACGATGTTCTTCGACGCGTCGCAGACGGTGCGGAAGAATTCTCGGTCCATCGACACGCTCATCCGGCCCGGGTAGTTGTACAGCATGATCGGCAGGCCGGCCGCGCGATCGATCTCCAGCGCGTGCGCGGCATTCTCCTGCTGCGTGGGCAGCGCGTAGGGCGGCGAGCCGACCAGGATCGCGTCGGCGCGCACGGCCTTGGCCGCCTTCGCGTATTCGACGGAATCCTCGGTGCGCACCGCGCCGGTGCCGATCACGAGCGGCACGCGCGAGCCGATCACTTCACGCGCCCAGGCGCCGAGGTCGAAGCGCTCCTGCGCGGTGTGCGCATAGTATTCGCCGGTCGAGCCGCCGATGATGATGCCGTGCACGCCGGCCGCGATCAGCGATTCGATCACGTCGGCGAATGCGGTCTTGTCGATCTGGCCGGCGGCGTTCAGGGGCGTGATGGCCGGGGTGTAGATGCCTTCGAAATTCATGATGTTCTTCCGCGGAAAGGGAAACGGTCGGGTTGACGAACGGTGTGCCGTTGCGAGCGCAGCGGCGCACCGGTGATGGGATTAGTGGTTGAGCGAAGCGGCCTCTTGCAGGCTGAGCGAGCGCGTTTCGGGCGCCAGCGCGAGCGATGCGATCAGCCCGACGAACGAGACGGCCGCCGCCGCGTACATCGTGTTGCCGATGCCGACGGTTTGCAGCGCGATCGGCACGAGCCAGGTGCCGACCGCCGCGCCGATGCGTGACAGCGAGGCGTCCATGCCGACCGCGAATGCGCGGATGTCGGTCGGGAAGATTTCATTCGGGTACACGAGCTGCAGCACCTGCGCGCCGCCGATCAGCACCGCATACGCACCGAACAGCACGAGGATCAGCACCGCCGAGCCGCCGGAGCACGCGCCGAGGGCCAGCAGCGCGAGGCCCGACCACAGGAAGCTGTGGATCACCATCGCGCGGCGACCGAGTTCGTTGATGAGCCACGTCGCGATGATGCAGCCGACCACGAACAGCAACGTGATGGCCACGGAGCCGAGCGATTCCCACTTGCCGGTCAGGTGCAGCGCTTCGAGCACGCGCGGCGCGAACGAGTAGACGGCGAACACGGGAATCACGGAGCAGCTCCAGAACACCGACACGAACAGCATTCGCTTGCCGTAGCCCGAGTGCAGCAGTGCCCACAGCGAGATCTTCTTTTCGGTTTGCTCTTCCGGCAGGTTCTTCACCGAGAACGACGGGCCGTAGACTTTCCGGATCACGCTGTCCGCTTCCGCCACACGGCCCTTGCTGAGCAGCCAGCGCGGCGATTCGGGCGTGCCGATGCGCACGACGAACAGCGCGAGACCGATCACGGCCGGGCTGGCCAGCACCCAGCGCCATGCATCGGGGCCGCCGCTGCCGAGGATGATGTTGCCGACGATGTACGCGAGCGCCGCGCCGAAGAACCAGATGATCGTCAGCATCGCGAGGCGCGGTCCGCGATACTTGCGCGGCATGAATTCGACAAGCAGCGAGCCGGCGACCGGGTATTCGATGCCCACGCCGATACCGATCAGGAAGCGCAGCACGAACAGCGCTTCGCCCGACTGGACCCAAAACTGCGCGAGCGAGCAGACGAAGAAGATCACCGGGCCGAAGAAGTAGGGCTTCTGCCGCCCGAGCCGGTCGCTGAGCCAGCCGCCGATGAAGCCGCCGAAGAAGATGCCGATCAGCGCGGACGCGGCGACCATGCCTTGCCAGAAGCCGGTCAGGCCGAGTGCGTCGGAAAACTGCACCATCGCGACGCCGATGATGCTCAGCACGTAGCCGTCCATGAGCCAGCCGCCGCCCGAGCGGATCGTGAGCAACTGGTGGAATCCATTGAGCGGAACATCCTCGATGGAAACGTGATGCGTTGACATTGCCTGTCTCCTTCCATGAAATTGCGCACGGAACACCGTCGCGCGATCTATTGATATGGTCTACTAAGCGTGATGCATGAATCGGTATCGTTGTTAGGGTGCTTCCTGGCGGGGTTACGCTCGTCGCGGCCCGGTCAGCTTTCGAGTCCCGCCTTGCGCTGCCCCCACCAGAGCGTCGAGTTGACGCCGATCGACAGGAACGGCTCCGGCGGGGTGCGGTTCGGTCCGGATGTTTCCAGCAGGAAATCGGCCAGCTCGCTGCGCTTGCCGGCCAGCCAGTCGGCGAGCAGCGTGCCCGTCACGGTACCGCGCGTGATGCCGAGGCCGTTGCAGCACAGCGCGCCGTAGACGTTCGGCGCAAGCTGCCCGAAGAATCCCTTGTGGTTCTGCGACAGCGCCAGCGAACCGCTCCACGTGTACTCGAACTCGACGTCCGGCAGCATCGGGAAGCGGCGTTCGAACGACAGCCGGTGCCGGTCGGCGAAACGCGGCAGGTACTTTTCGCGCGGGCGGCCGTCGGGGTTGAAGCTGAAGCTGTTGCGCACCAGGATGCGGTTGTCGTGCGTGCGGCGCAGCGTGCTGCCGAACGGGTCTGCCGGAATCACGCCCCAGAACGGCTTGCCGCCCAGTTGCGCCTGTTCGGCACCGGTCAGCGGGCGCGTCAGGCTCGCATACAGGAAGACCGGCAGCATCGTGTGCTGCAGGAAGCCGAAGCGCATGCCGAACGCGTTGTTCGCGAGCACCAGCTGGTCGACCGTGATCCGGCCGTGGCGGTGCGCGAGTACGATCCTGTCGCCGTACTCGACGTCGGTGATCGGCGTGTGCTCGTACAGCGTCACGTTCGGCGGCAGGCAGTCGGCCAGCCCCTTGACGAGCGCCGACGGCTGGATCAGCACGGTGCCCGGCGTGAACAGCGCCTTCCGGTAGAACGACGTGCCGATATGCGCAGGCAGATCCTTGGCCTCGATCATTTCGTACGGCTGGCCGAGCTTGTCGAGACCGCGGCGGTAGGCGTCGAGCACGGCGATCCCGCGTGGCTCCACGGCCGCCTGGTATTTCCCGGACGCGCTCATCGCGCAATCGATGCCGTGCTCGGCGACGAGCCGGCGCAGGATCGTCTGGCCGAGCACGTTCAGCTTCAGCGTCGTCCGGGCGGTGGGGATGTCGCCGATGTAGTCGTCGGCGCCGATGTCGTGCGGCAGGTCGATCGCGAAACCGGCGTTGCGACCCGAGGTGCCGAAGCCGACTTCCTGGGCGTCGACCAGGACGATCTCGTCATCCGGAAAATTCAGCGCGAGCTGCCGCGCGGCGGCCAGGCCGGTGAAACCCGCACCGACGACGGCCCAGCGCGCGCTGGATTCCCCGCGGTGCGATGGCCTGGGCTGACGCTGCCGGCTGGTGTGGTACCAGCCGCACATCCTGTCGTCGGCTGGAAGCGATGTGACCTTATGCATTCCTAAATCCAATATCGGTAAAGAGTCATGATCGATGGCATGAGAAGGCGGCGCACGTGAAAGCGTGCGCCGTCTGGTGCGGCCGTTAAAACTGGATCGGTACGTCGAGGCCTTCCGGAATCACGTACTCGGCCATGCGGCGGCGCGACAGCTCCATGTGGCTGCGGACCAGCTCGCCGGCGCGCTGCGCATCGCGCTGCGCAATCGCTTCGATGATCTCGTCGTGCTGCCTGACGGCGGTTTCCAGGTCCTGCTGCATGTCGCTCGTCTCCGGCGAGCGATAGAAAATCTTGCCGAGGCGGGCGTGATCGATCAGCACGCGGCGCAGGCTCGGCATCAGGTAGGCGTTGCGCGCGATCCGGCCGATCTCGAAGTGGAACGCATCGTTCTGCAGCACGCGCGCCTGCAGGTCGTTCTCCTCGATCGCGGTGCGAAACTGCGCCTGGATCGCCTTCAGCCGTTCCACTTCCTCCGCCGTCGCGTGGCTGGCCGCCAGCTGGGTCGTCGCGACGTAGATCAGCGGGGCGGCCAGGAAAAAGCTGCGCAACGACTGATAACCCATCGGCGACACGCGGGCCGGCCGGTTCGGCTCGAGCTCGAGATAGCCTTCCGCCGCCATCTGGCGCATCAGTTCGCGCACCGGCGGGCGGGAGAGCCCGAATTCCTCGCTGAGCGCGAGCTCGTCGACCACGGCGCCGGGCGCGAGCTCCATGCTCACGATCCGCCGCCGCAGTGTCTCCGCCATTACGTTCTTGCGATCCGCCGAACCGCCGGATTCGGCATCCGGTGCAGCGGTCTGAAGCTTCTGTCTGGACATGATTTCATTGTCTACAAACTGTAGACACAGTTTAGGTTGAGAATAGACCAAGCAAAAATAAGGGTTTACACCTTACCTCGTCGCGCGGGTGAGGCCGGTGAGGGCGCGGGGTGGCGTGCCCTGACATGCGTAGCTTAAAGGGACGAAGCCGGGACGGCCGAATGGCGGGCATTGGCGCGGTGCCGGCTCGGCGTGTGGGGCCGATTCAGGCAAGCCGTCGAAAGGGGGCGCCGGTCATGCGTCGTCGATGTGCCAAGCCACGCCGATTGCCGTCAACGCGCGGCCGATCGAGTCGAGCATCGTGTATCGCGTCCGCCCGAGTGTCGTGGCCAGGAAGAAGCCGTCGTCGTCGGTCCACAGGCTGACCAGCGGCCAGCCGCGGGTGTCGCCACGGACTTCAAGCTGTCGTCGGTCGGGATCGATGTCGATGTCGTCATGCGCTTGCCGCAACGCATTCGCGATGGCATCGAATGCGTCGGCCGACGGGATCGTGTGGATGCGGTATTCGAAACTCATCTTCATGGGCCGATGGGGGAGGCGGGCAGTCTAGCGCGTGTCATGGCGCAACGCCCTGCAATGGGTGTGTGACAGGCGCCTGCGCGCCATCGCGGTATAGTCACGCAGCCGTCGTCGCATGCATCGAATCTCATAAGACCAACCAGAAGATCCATGTTGAATCGCTCAATGCTCGCCATTTCCGCCACCGCCTTCGCCGCGCTTTCCGGCGTCGCGCGTGCCGACGCGTCCTACCTCTACGCATCCGAAGTCACGCGCTGCACCCGGATCGAGTCCCGCGACGTGCCATATCCGGCCAGCGCGCGCCGGGCTCGGCAAAGCGGGGAGGTGACGGTCGGCGGCGTCGTGCTGCCGGACGGCACGGTGTCGGACGTGACGCTGCTGGAGAGCAGCGGGCACGCGGAACTCGATGCCGTGGTGACCGCGGCGTTCATGCGCATTCACTGTACCGCCGACGAGGGCGCACGCCCGATTCGCATGAAGGAGAAGATCACGTTCTCGCTGATGTAGCGAGCCGCCCGCATCGTGCTTTCAGAGAGGGAAGCCATGAAAGAAGTGCCGTATTTCGCGCAATGGGAATCGTCGCACCTGGTTTCGCGGTTCGTCTCCCGCGAACTGCGCTCGGAGGACGATCCGTTGTGGCATCGCTCCGGCGCGAGCACGCCGGAAGAATATGCGCAGTGGAGCCCGAGCATCTGCGGCATGGCGTGCCTGAAGATGCTGCTCGCGCACCGTTCGAATACGATCGTGCCGTTGCTCGAACTGGTACGCGAAGCCGTCGGGTTCGGCGTCTACCGGCCCGAACTCGGCGACACCGGCAAGCGCCTGCATTACCGGCCTTTCGTGCACTGGGTGCGCGAGCGGTATGGGATCGACGGCGACGTCGTGGAAGGGATCGATTCGGCCGCGCTTGAACCGAAGCTGCATGACGGCCACATGCTGATGGCATCGGTTCATCCCGGCATCCGGCACGACGGGTTCGAGCCGCCGTCGCGCGGCGGGCATATGGTGCTGGTGTTCGGCGCGAACCGCGACACCGGCGACTGGTTGTTCCACAACCCGTCCGGGTTCGACGTACGCACGCAGCAGAACGTAGCGATGCCGCGCGCGACGTTCGACCGCTATTTCGCGAACCGCGGCATCCTGATCGCTCCGTAACGTTGCGCATGCAACGAGTCGTGCTGCGTGCAGCAGCAGGCGCCCGTCGCAGCGGGCACCCGCCCGATCAGCGTTCGTTCCGCTTCTTGCTCAGTTCGATCGTCTCGAACAGCTCGTAGTCGGCGGTCGGGTGCTGGTCGGCGCCCGGTGCGTGGTAGTAGCGCATCGTGATCGTCGTGTGTCCGTCCGGCTTGCCCGGCTCGTAGTCGAACACGGCGATCCCGTAGCCGGTGCCGGTATCGCGCCGCGCGGACCAGATCGCATCCTCGAGCGCATCGGCCGGCTCGCGCACGAACGTATTGGGCGCCGTGCCCGGCACCGGCCGGTTCGGCTTCGTGAACACCTTCGCCCGCGCAAAACCGGTCGCCGGGTTCTCGCCGTACACGTCGAGCGGCGCGCTGGTGCCGCCGCCGCCGAGGATCAGGTGGATCGTGCCGTGGCTCGTGTCGAACTTCGTGCGATCCGGGTCGTTCGAGCCGACCGGGCGCGGCTGCAGCGTCTCGACGACTTCGCCGGTCGTCGCATCGACGCCCGCGCGGTGATTGCAGCCGCGCACCGGGTAGCTGCGCTCGTAGTCGTGATCGTGGCCGCACAGCACGAGGTCGACGCCGTAACGGTCGAACAGCGGCAGCCAGGCTTCGCGGATGCCCTTGTCGGAACCGTTGCCCGTCTTCGACGAACTGAGCGCGTCCTGGTGCATCTGCACGACGATCCAGTCGATGTCGTCGTCATGCGCGGCATGACGCAGCGTGTGTTCGAGCCAGCGCGTCTGCTCGCCGTTGCTGTAGCCGCGCACGTAGAACGACGTGCCGGGCTCGATCGGCGGGCGGCCCGTGCTCGCGGCCGGCACGAGCGGCGCAGGGCCGCCGACGAACGCGGCGGCGTCCTGGTACACGACGTCGTCGGCGTCGAGCGACACGAACAACACCGAACTCACGCGGAAGCTGTACCAGCGGCCCGGGAAGCGCGTGCCGTTCTCCGGCAGCGTATAGCGCGCGAGATACGAGTCGAGCCCCTGCGGGCCGTTGTTGAACTCGATCTCGTGATTGCCGGGGCACGGCATCCACGGACGATTGGCGGCCGACGTCTGGTTGTTGTTGCCGAAATCGCGCCACACCTCGGGCTGGTGCGCGGGGTTCAGGTTCGCGTAGCAGAGGTCGCCGTTCAGCAGGTGGAACAGCGGCTGGAACTGCTCGACCGCCTGCACCGCGAAGCGGCTTTGCGGCGACGACAGCACCCACGCGCCGTTCGGCGTCGCGAGATCGCCGTAGCTCGTGAAGCGGAACGGCGCGCGGCCGCGCGGCGCGGTCGAGAAATTCGCAGAGAACGGCTGCGCGGCGTTGCTGTCGTTGTCGGCCGTAATCTCGTAGCGGTAGCGCGTATTGGGCTTCAGCCCGTGTACGCGCGCGTGGTACGCGAACACGGTCTCGCCGTTCAGGCCGTCGGTGTACAGGCGCTGGACGCCGTGCACGATGCGCGGCGGCTCGCCGTCGGCGACGATGCGGGCGCGCGGATTGACGGCCGACGCGAGCGATGCCCACGAGATCACGACTTCCGACGTCGGGTCGTTGCCCCACGTCAGGTGGACCTGTTCGGGCGTGCCGTCCGGGTTCGACGCGGCGGCCCTGGCTGCCGCGAGACCGCCGGCGGCGGTGGCGAGGCCGGACACGCCGGCGAGTTTCAGGAAGCCGCGACGCGACACGGACGCGGCCGGCTCGTTCGGCTGGATCGGGGAGTTGTCCTGGTTCGACATGGTCGGTGTTTTCGTTGGTGGAGACGCGAGATGTGGAACCGCCTGGCCGTGCGCAAGCGTGGCCGGGGCGTGGGCCGGAAACGAGCGGGATCCCGGTGCCGAACATTGTCGAAGGGCAGTTTTGCCGGGTTGTGACAGCGCGGCAACCCCATACAAGCGCCGGCACATCCCCAAGCTTGCGCATCGTGGCATCCGGCCCGCGCCGACGCGCGTCCGGTTCGGTCGAAATTTTTTTGCCGACATCGCGACGGATTCCGTTCGCCCGCGCCGTTTAACGCATGAACGGCCGCTTCCGGTCGATACCCGCTACTTCGGAGTCTTTCATGAAGCTTTCCATTTCGTTGCGGTTTGCCGCGGCATGCGTGGCCGCGCTGGCTGCGTCCGCCGCCTTCGCGCAGGCCGTCATCGTCGCGCCTTACGCGCCGCCGCCGCCTCGCGTCGAAGTGATGCCGGCGCCGCGCGCGGGCTACGTGTGGGACCAGGGCCACTGGCACTGGCGGCAGGGCCGCTACGTGTGGATTCCAGGCCACTGGCAAGTGGTGCGTGTCGGTTATCACTGGGTGCCGGGCCACTGGGCCGCGCGCGGTCCGGCGTGGCGCTGGGTTCCGGGCCACTGGGCCTGATGCGCATGCCGCCGCACGGCACGCGGTGCCGGCACGGCGGCTTCTTCCCGCAACGTCATGAGTCGCAGCCATGCCTTTTCGAACCGTGGTGATCCTGGCGGCCGCAGCCATCGTGCTGGCCGGCTGTGTCGTCGTGCCGGCGCGCCCAGCCTATTACCGGCCCGCGCCGGTCGTCGTATATTGAACGCGCCGGCCGCCGCTCACGCGAACGCGTCCGGGCGGCCGGCACCCGATCGACACGATCGCCATGCGGCCTGAAACGGATGCCGATGAAACGGATCTTGCCGATGCCGTGCGCGATGCGTGCGGCGATTCCGAACCGCCGGTGTGGCGGGGCCGGGTAATGGCGCGGCGCATGCAAGGAGAGCATGACGATGAACTTCAGTCTGCCGGTGGGCGCATCGACGATCGCGCCTCGGCACAGACGCGCGATGCGCTGGAGCGCCCCGCGTTGAGCGACGGCGATCCGGACGCGGCACTGGTGGCACGGGTCGGCGCGCGCGACGCGTCGGCCGTGCGCATGCTCGTCGCGCGCAAGCTGCCGCGGCTGCTCGCGCTCGCGACGCGTATGCTCGGCGACCGCACGGAAGCCGAGGACGTCGCCCAGGAGACGTTCTTGCGGATCTGGAAACAGGCGCCGGGCTGGCGCGAAGGCGAGGCGCGGTTCGACACGTGGCTGCATCGCGTCGTGCTGAATCTGTGCTACGACCGCTTGCGCGGCCGCCGCGAGGAACCGGTCGATGTGTTGCCCGACGTGCCCGATCCGCAACCTGAGCCGGCCACCCGGGCGGAGACCCGCTCGCGCGACGCGCGCGTGCGGCAGGCGCTCGCGGCGTTGCCGGCGCGGCAACGCGAAGCGCTCGTGCTCCAGTACTATCAGGAAATGTCGAACGTGGAGGCAGCCAACCTGATGGGCATTACCGTCGACGCGCTGGAAAGCCTGCTCGCGCGCGCCCGGCGAAACTTGCGCGCGCAACTGGCCGGCGATTCACCTAGCGAGGACATCCGATGACACCCGAACGATTTCGTACCATCGTCGCCGCGTACGGCTCGGATGCGCGGCGCTGGCCGGACGGCGAGCGCGCGGCCGCCGAGGCCTGGGCGCGCACGCATCCAGGGGACGCATTGGCGGCGCTGGACGATGCCGCCGAACTCGATGCGTGGCTCGCCAACGATACGGTCGCACCGCCCGCGCAGGCGCTCGTCGAGCGCATCGTCGCGACGGCGCCCGCACCGCGCCGCGCGCGGCGGCGGTGGGCCGTGTGGTGGTCGGGCGCGGCATTCGCGGGCGTGGGCCTGGCCGGCGCGCTCGCGGGCGCGGTGGCCGTGTCGATGCTGATGCTCGGCAGCGTGCCGCCTTCGCATGAGCCCGGCTATCTGACAACGACGTTCGGCGGACCGAGCGTGGACTGGAGTGATGAATGAGTGAGCGTGGCTGGAAATTCATCCTCGTCGGTTCGGTCGTGCTGAACGTATTCATGCTCGGCGCGATCGGCGGCGGCGCGTATCAGTGGTTCTCGACGCATCGCGACCTGCGGGCCGCGGGCGCACCGGCGTCGCGCACCGCATTGCGTTTCGCCGCGGACGAATTGCCGGATACGCGCCAGCAGGCATTCGCCGCGGCACTGAAGGCGGCGCGCAAGGACGGCCGCGATTTCGCGCGGGAAGGGCGCGACGGCCGGATCACCGTGCTGGACCTGCTCGCCGCGCCGCAACTCGATCGGACGGCGATCGACGCCGCGCTCGACCGCACGCGTGCGGCCGATACCGCGCTGCGTGCGCAGGTCGAGCGCAGCGTCGTCGATTTCGCGGCGACGCTGACGCCGGACGAGCGCGCGAAGTTCGTCGACGGGTTGCGGCGTAGCGGTAACTGGCGGCTGCCGCCGAAGTTGCAGAAGCAACAGGGCGACGCGGCGAGCAAGTAAGCAAACGCCGCGCGGGCGACGTGCGGCGGCATGCCGTTTCAGTGATGCGCAATGCGTACGCGGAAGGCATGGCCGTCCATGCTGGCAGGCAGGTGACAGCGAAGGATTACAAGAGGCAACCGCGACTGCACCACGCGGCGCGCACGTTCAACGAGCGAGCATCCACGCGGAGATCGCGTCGACCACGCCGCTCTCCAGGCCATTGAAGCCGTGATAGGCAAACGCCTCGCACGGATCGCCCCGGGACGTGCCGCCCGACACGATCATCAGGTCGGATTTAGGCGACTGGTCCAGCTTCTTCATCAGCGTATCCGTTTCGGACACCGGACAATTCCTGCAGCCGTCTTTCTCGTGATGCACGACGAGCACCGGAATCCTGAGGCTGGCAAGGTCCATGTCCGTGACCGCGGTACCGCCTCGATCTTCGCGAAGGATGGTGGACGTCAGCACGATACCGTCGGGCCCGCCGCCGCCGGCCAGCGCAATCGCAATGGCCGCGGCGGACTGGGTGCCGCGGCTCGTTCCGACCAGCCAGACCGGTACGTGGAGTTGCTCCCTCAACCAGGCGATCACCGCACGCGCGTCGTCGGCATGTTCCTTTGAAAGTCGAAAGCCGTTGAGATAGGGCGCGGATTGGCGGTCGCTCGGCGCATCGATGACCGCGACCGCGATGCCGTCATTCACGAACCGCTGCCGGGTGCGGACGAGAAAGTTGCCTGCGCCCCATCCGAATCGTCCGGATGGATCCAGCTGCAGTCCGCCGTGTCCGCCGGCATAGAGAATGGCCGCGGCCTTCGGCGCGTCGGGCGCGATGTAGAGAAACCGTTGGGTCACGCCGGGACGGGTCGGAATATCGACGACCTTGGGCGGGTTCTGCGCATGCGCCGAATAGCCGTGCAGCGTCAGTGCGACCGCAAGCAGCCACGCGCGGGTCCAGCGCGAAGGCGGGCGCATCGGAGCGAAATAACGAAACCGCGTACGCAGGCTGGCGGGAAGCGTGGGCATCGTAGCGGTGGCTGGCGCATTCCGCCGCGGCGGGCCGGAATGCGGCAGCTTCTCCTGGTCAATGTCGTGGCGCCGCGTCGACGCGAAGCGTACCGAGCCGTGGCTGCCCGAATGCGCGTATTCGTTCCGACGCACGGCGCTCAATGCGATTCGACGAACTGAATGATTTCGCCGTTGTCGCGCTTGAGATAGAGGTCGTCGCCCTTCACGCGAACGTCGTTGCACGAGTACGGGATCTTGCGGCCCTTGCTGCAGATCTTGCCGTCCTCGGCCTTCCAGTCGCCGTGATCGGCAAACCCCTGGCTCGACTTGAAATCGTAGTCGCCGCTGTTGCCGTACTGGACATGCCACTGGGTACCGTCCGCCAGTTTGATCTGAATGCACGTCAAACCTCGTCCTTCAGGGCGGGGGAGGATAGCGCGGACGCCGTAGGCATCCTTCCGGGCTGCTAGTGGGGCGTTTTCTGTTGGTCGATGTATTTGCGAACGATTTCGACAGGCGCTCCGCCACAACTTCCGGCAATGTAAGACAGAGACCACGGCGCGCCGCCCCACAGCTTTTTACGAATGCTCGAGTAGCACTTGAAAGACGTAATTGCGACCACGTCGAATGGCTTGACTCGCTCTTGTGGGCCAGACATACAATCGTCCGATGCGACGACTCCAGGCCTTCAAGTTCGAACTGATGCCGAACGGCGAGCAGCAGCGCGATATGCGCCGCTTC
>NZ_JAAGPM010000136.1:0-21528 GCF_017104865.1 Burkholderia sp. Ac-20349 | reverse complement strand
GATACCGACAACACGCGACTGGGCGTTGCGTTCCAGCGGCAGGCCAGTACGCACCCGGGGCAGGACGCGTTCCATCTGTTGATCGATCCGGTCGACGCGCTGGATGCGCGCGTGTTGCTTGCCGATCCCCGCAAACCACAGGTGCAGCACGACGCGCGCGAGAGTGCCGCGCAGATGCTTCGCATAGCCGGCCCACAGCACGACGAGCAGCCCGATGTGCAGCGACGGCGCCTGGTTGAACGGCTTGTCGAACCCCATCAGCAGCGTGAACAGCGCACCGGCCACGCCGCCCGCGTCGGGCCGCTCGAAGCCGAAGCGCAGCGGCCACGCGATGAAGCACGCGACCGAGATCAGTTGCACGGTCAGCAGCCGCTTCACGTGATCGAGCAGGCCGGCGCGGCGCGTCCAGAAGAAGAACGACAGCGCATACAGCAGGTCGATCGACCAGTACGGCACGATCGTCCACGGCACGAACGGAATCGCGTGCTCCCAGCCGAACGCGAAGGTCGGCACCGCCGCGCGGCGTGCGGCGAGCCAGTTCGCGAAACCGTAGGTCGAGAAGAACACGGCGCCCATCGCCGCGAGCCAGCCCAGGCGCAGCGCGAACGACGCATCGCGCGCGCCGGCGCCAGCGGCCGGCTCGGCGAGGCCGCTCGCGCCGCCGTCGAGCGCGCTCATGACGCGTCGACCCGCTGCGCGAGGCTGACCGTGAAGATGCCCATTTCGTCGATCCGCTGGTCGAGCTTGCGGAAGCCCGCGCGCGCGACGAGTTCGTCCATCTCGGCCTGCGAGCGGCGACGCATCACCCAGGTCGCCTCGCCGCGGTGATTGTTCAGCGCGCGCGCGATGAATTCGATCTGCGGATGCCACGGCTGTCCCGTATAGACGAGATAGCCGCCCGGCGGCACGGCCTGCGCGAGCCCGCGCAGCGAGCGCTCGATCAGCGCGTTCTCGCCGAACAGCTCGTAGAGGCCCGACACGATCGCGAGCGTCGGACGCGGCTCGAGCGTCGCGAGCGACGCCTCGTCGAACGCGTCGCCGCGCTCGAAGCGCGCGATCGGCTCGAGGCCGCGCTGCGCGATCAGCACGCGCCCGGCCTCGACGTTCGGCGGGCTGTAATCGCGCAGCGTGATGTCGTCGGGCGCCGCGCCGTCACGCTCGGCGGCCGACGCGATCGCGTCGAGCACGTAGCGCCCGTGCCCGGCCGCGATGTCGACGATCCGCACCGGCTTGCCGCCGCCGCGCAGGCGGCCGATCGCCGCGCCGATCAGCTCCTGCAGATGCACCTTGCGCTGGCGGATGCCGACCCAGCCCGGCGAATCGAGATACGTGCGGTCGATCAGCGCGCCGACGCCGAGGCGCCCCTGCGCGCGGTTGCGGTACACGTAGTCGAGCGTCGAGCCTGAATCGAAGCCGAGCCGCAGCCCGAGCGCGATGCCGTCCGACAGCGCGCCGCCGGCCTTCAGTCCGGCCCGCGTGAGCGCCCAGTACGCACGCGCGAACACGTTCGCCGGCGGCCGGCCGAGCGCCGCGTATTCGTCGTGAAACGCGCCGCGCCGGTCGGCGTCGGCGAGCGACACGCGCGGGCTCGGCGCATCGAATTCACGCAGCACGAACGCACGCAGCGGCGCGAGCGCCTGCGCGCGGTCGCGTTCGCCGAGCGTGTCGTGATAGAAGCCCGGCAGCACGATGCGCTCCTTGCGCGCCGCGCCGAGGCGTTCGAAGAAACGGTCCTGCGGGCCGCGATGCACGACCCAGTCGGCCCCCGAGATCAGCAGCTGCGTCGGCACGGTGATCGCGGCTGCGTCGGCGACGATCCGCTGCGCGGTGTCGTGCAGGTCGAGCAGCATGTTGACCGCGATCGGCCGCGTGATCAGCGGATCGGACGCATAGCTCGCGATCCGCTCGGGATCGTGCGTGAGGAATTTCGGCTTCACGTAGCTGTTCACGTAGAACAGCCCGCGCAGCTTGTGCATCAGCCGCAGGCCCGGCCGCGCGAACGGCACGTAGAGCTTGATGTGGAACGCCGGCGATGCGACGACGAGCGCACGGATCGGCGGCGCGTAGTCGTGCGCCCAGGTGGCGGCGAGCACCGCGCCGACGCTCTGGCCGACCACGGCCATGTCCTCGATCGCGATGCCGTGCGTGTCGCGGATATGTTCGACGAAGGTCTGCAGGTCGCGCACCGACGCGGCCGCGCTCGGGCTGTAGCCGCGCGCGCCGGGCGAGCGGCCGTGGCCGCGCGCATCCCACGCGAAAAACGCAAAATCGGGCAGGTCGAGCTCGTCGACGAGGTGCGCGACGCGCGCCGAGTGTTCGTGGCCGCGATGCAGCAATACGATTGCGCCGCGGCAGCGCGCGCCCGTTGCGGGCCAGTGACGATAGAACAGCGTTTCGCCGTCGTGCGTGATGAAGTCGGCCTCACGGGCCATGCGTGCGCTCATGCGATCTCTCTCGTTTCGTTATTCGAATTTTGGTGCGCCGCCCTCCGGCGCCCGGTACTGCAACTGCCTGGACTACCCTTTCAACCGCCCTTTTCCGCGATGCCGGCCTGCACGCGCCGCACCACGGTCACGATCGACAGCACGATCAGCAAGCGCCACAGCCACGCGGCGACGCCACCGACCGAAAACCCGAGCCCGATCCACAGCGCGAATGCACCGAGGGCGAGCGCGCGGTCGCTCTTGCCGAACGGGCCGTCGTAGCGGCGGCTCACGCCGACCAGCGGGCCGATCAGCCCCGCGCATTCGACGATCACCGCCGTCAGCGCGAACAGCCAGACGTCTGCCGGAGCGAACGCCGGAATCGCGAGAAACGGCAGCACCAGCGCGATATCGGACACGACGTCGCCCAGTTCGTTCAGGTACGCGCCGAGCGTACTCTTCTGGTTGTGCTCGCGTGCGAGCATCCCGTCGATCGCGTTGAGCGCCATCCGCACGAACAGCCATAGCGGGATCAGCAGGAACAGTGCGCGGGCGAACACGCCGAGCCCGGCCAGCGCGCCGACGACGATCGAGCCGCCGGCCGCGAACAGCGTCACCTGGTTGGCCGTGACGCCGCGTTCGGCAAGCGAGTTCGCGAACGGGCGCAGACGGTTCTGGAATTTGGGTTTGAGTGCGTAGAGGCTCATCGTTTTATTTGTGCGGCACAGTCGGATACGTTTCCCGTCACCCCGCCCCGGGGTGGCGAAACGGCCTTGGACGGCCTTCCATGGACGGCCCTAATCGTCGCCGAGCGGCCCCGATGCGTCAAGCATGCGCCCGGCCCGCCCGCATGGCGCCAATCTGGCGTTTTTGACGGAAACTCGCGATAATCCGCTGGCCCGATCGCAGCACGATCCATTCGAACTGCAAACGGGCACTCGTGCAACAGCCGATTATCACGCCGCCGACCGGCGCATTCGCCGCGACGCAACAGCGTGTGACGGCGAACCGTCCGATTATCGCGGACCTGCGACAGGCAGCCACGAATTTGAAAAAATTTAAACAAGGGCCGTCCGGCGCGCATCCTGCCGCGCCGGCATTCCGGGGCCCCGCCCGCCGCGCACGCGCAGCGGGCCACGCAGGCAGGCAGGAGGCGCAGCGCCGATGAACATCCTCAACGTCTGGCAGCGCGATTTCCTGCTGTCCATCGTGCGGCTCGTGGCCGGCGCGTATCCGGTCTGGCATCAGGCGCCGCCGTCCCCCACGCAGAAGATCTACTTCTCGAACCATACGAGCCACATCGACACGCTCGCGATCCTCGCTGCGCTGCCGCGCAACGTACGCGCGGTCGTGCGGCCGGTCGCCGCGCGCGACTACTGGGACAGCAGCGACATGAAGCGCCATATCGCGCAGAAACTGCTGAACGTCGTGCTGATCGACCGCCATCGCGAATCGGGCGGCGATCCGCTCGACCCGGTGCGCGACGCGCTCAAGCAGGGCCATTCGATCATCATCTTCCCGGAAGGCACGCGCGGCGCCGAGATCCTGCCGCAGCCGTTCAAGAGCGGGCTGTTCCACCTCGCGACCGAGTTTCCGAACGTCGCGCTCGCGCCCGTCTATCTCGAGAACCTGCAACGGATCATGCCGAAGGGCGCGATCTGGCCGGTGCCGCTGATCTGCAAGGTGCACTTCGGCGCGAACGACGCGCTCGGTGCGCAGGAAGACAAGCCGACGTTCCTCGCCCGCATGCGCGACGCGGTCGTCGCGCTCGCGCCGCCGCAGCGGCCGGCCGGCTGAACGCGACGCCCTCTTCTCTCTTTTCCGGATATCAACAATGCGAACAATTTTCTGGGAACTGGTCGCGGGCGTCACGGGCGTGCTCGTCGTCGCGACCGTGATCGGCGCGATCCTCGGCGCACGCAGCGGCGGCACGAGCGCGACCATCGTCAACCTGAACCAGCGCATCCGCGCGTGGTGGGCGATGATCGCGATCATGGCGATCGCGATCGGCCTCGGCAACAACATCACGTATCTGGTGTTCGCGGTGCTGTCCTACCTGACGCTGCGCGAATTCATCACGCTCACGCCAACCACCGCGAGCGACCACACGACGCTGTTCATCGCGTTCTTCGTCGCCATTCCCGTGCAGTACCTGCTGCTCGGGATCAACTGGTACGGGATGTATTCGATCTTCGTGCCCGTGCACCTGTTCTTTGCGATGTCGCTCGTATCGGCGCTCACGCAGGACACGCGCGAATTCCTGAGCCGCAACGCGAAGATCAACTGGGCACTGATGGTGTGCGTGTACGGGCTGAGCCATGCGCCGGCCGTGCTGATCCTCGATATTCCGCACTACGCGGGGCAGAACGCGCTGCTGCTGTTCTTCTTCCTGTTCGTCGTGCAGATCAGCGACGTGCTGCAGTACGTGGTCGGCAAGCTGTTCGGGAAACGCAAGATCGCGCCGCAGCTGTCGCCGTCGAAGACGATCGAAGGTTTCGTCGGTGGCGGCTTGCTGGCGACGCTGTGCGGCGCATCGCTGTATCGCGTGACGCCGTTCAGCTTCGGGTCGGCGTTCGGCATCTCGCTCGCGATCGTGATCGCGGGCTTCGTCGGCGGCCTCGTGCTGTCGGCCGTCAAGCGCTCGCTCGGCACCAAGGACTGGGGCTCGATGATCGCGGGCCACGGCGGGATGCTCGATCGCGTCGACTCGATCTGCTTCGCCGCGCCGGTGTTCTTCCACCTCGTCCGGTATCTGTACGTGTGATGCGCGGGCGGCGCCGCGCCGCCCGTCCCTGCGCGCGAAGGATCAGTACCCTTCGCGCAGCGCCTTCGGCACGATGTAGCGGCCGCGCGCCGCGTCGAATGTCACCGTGTAGCGTGCGTGGATGGCCTTGTCGCCGCGCGAGCCCGTTTCCGTGACCGTCAACGGATAGACGTCGCCGGAGCCGGTCGTGTCGGACACGATCGCGAACGTCCGGCTCTCGCAATGCGATTTCGCGTTGCCGCAATCGAGCGACCCCAGGTTGTCGAGCGCTTCGTCGATGCGCGGTGCGGCCTCGACGAGCGCGTTGCCGACCGGCAGCCAGATCGACCGCATCGCCATCGTGTAGCCCTGCAGCGTGACGCCGTCGCCAATCGTGAAACCGAACAGGTGCGGGCCATACCGCTCGATGCGCACGGTGCCCGGCTCGCCGCGCTTGCCGGACGCGATATCCGTCAGCTTCACCACCGGCTCGAGCGTCCTGCCGTCCACCGCGGGCTTCAGCACGTACAGGTCGATCGTCCCCGTCGTGCCCTCCGAATCCATGCCCGGATTCCCGTTCTGCTCGGCCGCCTCGGTCTCGCCGCACATCGCGAGCAAATAGCGCGGGCCGTCGGCCGTTGCCACGCGCAACGAGCCGCACGACGCATAGATGAAATCGCCCGGGTCCGACTGCCAGCCCTTGCGATCCGCGCGCCAGTCGCCGTAACTGTCGTGGATGAACGTGCGCAGCAGGTGGTCGGTGGCAGCCGGCTCGATCGCATGCGCCGCCATCGGCACCGCACACGCAACGGACAGCGCCAGACGTCGCACCAGCGGATGAACGGATGAAATCATGTCGACGTCGATAGGGACGAGAAACGGTGCAGGAGGCAAACGGCCAGCGGCATCACGACCTCAACGCGGTTGCGCGACCGGCTCGGGATCGAACGCCGTCAGCCCCGGCCACGCCGCCTGCCCCCACGCACCGTCACCCGGCGCGAGCCAGCGTTGCAGCGTCGCGTCGTCGAACGCCTTGCCGAACGGATCGGCGCGAAATCCGGCCACCCACTGCTTGCGGCCCGCGACGTAGGCGTGGCCGAAATCCGTCCAGCTGTCGAAACAGTCCTGGGCGCGCTGCGCGTTGAGCAACAACACGCGCCAGGCGGTGTCCGGCTCGGTCCAGCCCATCAGCATCGCCACGCGCGCGAGGAACGCCATTCGCGCGCAGGCGAACGCGAGCGCCGCACGCGGGTCGTCGGTCGGCTGCAGCGCATGCAGGTCGGCGCGAAACCACTGCGTCTCGAGCACGCGTGCCAGGTGTGCGCGCGCATCGTCGTCCGTCGCGTCGGTGCGCAACTCCATCTGGTGCAGCATCTGGGCGCGCAGGAACTTGCGCGACGTGTCGTTCAGGTGGCTCGTGTCCGCATCGTCGAAACCCGAGAATCCCGTCGCGTCCACGTACGGATGCGCGAGCAGCAACGCCCAGTGCTTGCGGGACGACAAGGCCGAATAGCGCCCACCGCGCCGGCGGAAGTAGCGCACGATGCGCCACAGCACGAACAGGGCAACGATCACCTTGAATATCATGGTCTTCGCCCCGTCATTCCGCGGCACCGACGCCACGCGGTGCGTCGTAGCCGGGCCATCGCACGTCCTCGGTGGCAAAGGCGGGCTGCGCGTCGTCCGGGCGTGCGGACGGCACCGCCAGCGCCAGCGTCGCGCGCACCGCGTAACGCACCGAACCGGCACGCGGCGGCCGCGCCTGCAGCAGTTCAGGCTGCCGCGCGGCGACCAGCCACTCGACCGTCGGCGTCGGCTCGGCGAGCCGCCCGAACAATTGCGGATGGCGCGCGACGAGCCGTGCTTGCGACGCGGCATCCGTCACGTCCTCGATCCTGCACCACCCCGACGGCGTATGGACGACGCCGAGCGCGATGCAGTCGGACGGTGTGCGATCCGTCGTCCCCAGCGCATTCAGGCAGGCCAGCACGTCGTCGACGTAGCGCTCGACCGGCGGCCGGTTCTGCTTGCCCTTGACCTGATCGACGTCGAGGCCGCCGTCCGCATGCACCGCGACGCTGATCGTGATATGCGGCTGGCCGCCCGCATCCCGGAAGCTCAGCAACCGCAGCGTGCGCGCCTCGATCGCATCCGCATAGCGTCCGCCGTAGCCGCCCGTCAGCGCTTGCCGGTCGGCGAACTGGCCGAGGCAATGGCGCATCACGTAACTCTCGAACGCCATTTCGGCGCGCAGCAGCGCGCTGTCGGGCAGGAATTCGACAAAGCGCCCGTTGGCGGTTTCGCACCACGTGCGCAGCGCATCGGGCTGGCTCTCGCGCCAGCCGCGCGCGATCCGGGCCGCCATCTCCGCATGCTCGCGCTCCCACATCGCGAGCGCCTGCGGGCAATTGACACGGTCGAGCTTGCCCTCGAGCCCGGTGCCCTTGCGCGACTCGAGAAACTCGACGAGCGTGGTTTCGAGTGCGAGGAGGTGCGGATCGGCCGGGGCGACCCAGACGACCGGAGCCTGCCGGCCGGCGTCGGCCTCACCGATCGTCTTCGCGCCGGAACCGAAGTGCCGCGCGACCCACGCCGGCGGTGTGGCCTGGCCGAGCGCCTGCCGCGCATCGTCGAGCGACCCGATCGTGCGCGCGGGCTCGAAGTTCGCGACGACATGCCGGTAGAAATGGTTGAGCAGCCACGCGCGCACCGCGTCGGCATCGCCCCGCGCGGTACTGCGCGCGGCGATTGCTGCTTTCAGCGCATCGGCATTCAGCGCGTTGCGCGGCGCGTAACCGGCCCGCCGATCGACGGCCGTCATTGCCAGAACTTCCACCAGCGCTTGTTCGGCGCAGCGGTCGCCGGATCGGGCGCCGCCGGCGCGTCGGCCTCGCGGATCCGCTGCTCGATCACGTCCTCCATCAGGTCGATCGGTTCGGCGGCGTGCCGGTTGCCGGCGAGCACACGTTCGTAGAAATACTTCACGTCCGACAGGCGGCCCAGTTCGTATGCCGCGTCGCCAGCCCGGAGCAGGACATCCAGATCGCGCGACGCATCGGCCTGCCCGCGCGCGGCGTCGTACAGCGCCGACGCCTGGTCCGGATGCGACGCCGCCATGTAGGACACGAACAAGAAGCGGGTGATCAGCGCCTCGTCGGGCAGACTGCCGTCGACCTGATCGTGCTCGCGCTGCCAGCCGACGAGGCGTTCGAGCCAGATCGGCAGTTCGTTGCAACGATCGACGCGATACAACGCGCGCACCACATCGCGCACGTACCAGTTCGGGTCGTGCCGGCTGAAACCGTATTCGGCGGCGTAATGCCATAGCTGCTCGGCGGCCTCGAGCATCTCGTCGTCCTTGCCCTGGCACGCGAGCACGTAGCGGACACCGTCGTAATGCTCGGCAAACGAACTCGCCGCAATCCCGCTGCGATGCAGGACCAGCGCCTCGTCGTAACGGTCCTCTTCGCGATAGAGAATCGCGAGGTTGTTGCAGAGCATCGAATACAGGTGCGCACACGCGTCGTACGGGTGTCCTTTGCCGGTCTCGAAGAAGCGCTCCATGCACGCGCGACCCTGCTCGTAGGCGGCGATCCGCAGGCGCAGAAGGTCGGCGCGCACCGGCGCCTGTTCCTCGACCGGCAGCGCCTCGATCGCCTCCTCGACCCGGCCCTCGATCCAGCCCGAGAATGCGTAGCTCCACAAGCCGCTGCGCAGCGACGGCGGCGGCAGCTTCATCGTGGCGGCGACACCCAGCGCGCGCATGCGCGCCTCGGTCAGCGTGAACGCGGTGCGGTTGTCGTGCATCTCGCCTTCCTGCGCGGCCGCGAGCAGGCGCGCGGCCTGGGTCGTCGCGTCGATGCGTCCGGTTTCGCCGTCGTAGACCGCCGCGAGCCGCGCGATCCACGGATGGCCGGGCGCGCGCCGCAGCGCGACTTCGCGCGCGGCGTCGGCGACCGCGTAGCGCAACGCGTCGCCCTCGAGCGAGCCGAGCGCGGCAAAGATCTCGCCGTGCGTCGGCGAACGGGCGGCCAGCGCGTCGGGTTGTTCCGCGCCGAGTTCGACGAGCCGTTCGAGCGTCGGCGCGAAACCGGCTGCGCGCATCGCGCACAGCGGCCACCAGACCGACGTGTCGGTCGGCTCGGCGAGGCGTGCGTGGATGATCTGCCCCACCCGGTCGAGCATGCTGCTTTCGATCTGGTACACGTGGAAGAACGCGCGGCGCCCCGCGTCGTCGAAGCGGCCCGCCTCGAGCAGCCACGGCAGTTCGTATTCGATGAAGTCGTCGCCGCCGTCCGACTCGAGGCTGTGACTCGCCATCTCGCACCGGGCGAGCGCGCCGTCGAGATCGCCTTGCGCGTGTGCCGCCCGCGCGGCAAGCCGCGCCAGCCTCACTTCGGCCTCGCGACGCGGCGGCAGTGCCCAGTCGGCAATGCGCGACTCGACGGCCTGGCGAATCGTGTCGAACTGCAGCGGCGCAATCTCGATCATCGCGCGGCCGATCCGCAGCCAGTCATCGGCATCGATGTCCTGGTCCGCGCCTGCCGACGCGATGGCCGCCACCGCGGCTTCGGCCGCCGCCCGCGCGTCGTCGTCCCGGCCAAGCCGCCGCAGCGCCCACGCACGCAGGCATTGCCGGTTCGCGTCGTCCCACGCGCGAAACGTGGCCCGGTCGGCAAGCGCGCCATTCAACGCATGCCGCAGGTCGATCGCGTCGAGCGCGTGCTCCGCGTGGTCGTATTCCAGCGTATCGAGAATGCGTGCGCGGACGAAGCGATCGGCATCGAGCGTCGGCGACGTGCGCACGACGTCGTGCATCTCGCCGATCGCGTGGGTGACGGCGTCGTTCTCGCCCAGGTGCCGGGCGACCTGCAGCCGGTACAGCGCGAGTTGCATGCGGATGTCGGGCCGCGCGTCGGGTGGCGCCGCGTCGCGCACGCCCGCGCCGTCGTCGTCGAGCACGGCACGCGCAGCGGCCGGATCGCCGGCGTGCATCCACAGCGTGTGCAGGCGCGCAATCGCGTCGAGCGAATCGGCACGCAACGGCTGGGCCCGCAGTCTTGCCGCAAGGTCGCTCTCGCGGCTCGAGTCGCTTTCTTCGAGATCGGCTTCGAGCCGGTTCATCAGCGTGTCGAGCGGCTGGCCCGTCAAAGGCATCGTTGTCATATCGTTATGGGTCTTGGTCTTGGTATTGGCACTGGGAGTCAACGACTGCTCCCTCTCGGAATCGCGATAGCTTATCAGGAGACGGAGGCGGTGCGCGGCCTCGCCATTCGCGTCGTCCGGCGGTACGATCTCGTTCTTCATTCCCGGATCCGGTCGATGCGCACGGCGCGACGGCGCGATGCGTCCCGACCGGTCCCGCCCGACCCGGAACACCCATGAACCTCACGTTGCAGGATGTCGCCTGGCACCGCTCGGTCGGGCGGCTCATCGAGTCGCTCGACCAGCCGGGCTTCTGGCTGGCGCTGATCCGGCTGATCGAGGAATACGTCGCGGTCGACAGCTGGGTCGCGCTGACGTTCGGCGACGGCCGCCCGCAGGTGTTCGCCGAATGCCCGTACGAGGGCGGCGGCCCCGACCCGCTGTTCCGCGACTACGTGCAGGGCCTGTACCAGCTCGACCCGTTCTACATCGCGAACCGCGATGCGCCGAAAAGCGGCCTGTTCCGGCTGTCCGACGTCGCGCCCGAATGCTTCCGCGATACCGAGTACTACACGCTCTATTTCACGCACAACGTCGTCGAGGACGAGGTGCAGTTCAACGTCGTGCTCGACGATGCGCGCACGCTGTGCCTGTCGCTCGGCAGCAAGCGGCGCTTCAGCCCCGAGCAGGTGGCGCTGCTCGACCTGATCCGGCCGTGGGTGGCCGGGCTGATGCGGCAGCGGCTCGCGTTCGAGCCTGCATCCGCCGAACATGCGCCGCCGCGCCGGCCCGGCGCACACGACGGTTTCGAGCAGGCGATGGCACGGCTCGGCACGCCGCTCACCGCGCGCGAACTCGACGTGATCCGGCTGATCCTCAGCGGCCGTTCGAACAAGGAAGTCGCGAACAAGCTGTCGATTTCCGCCGAAACGGTGAAGGTGCATCGCCGCAACATCTACGGGAAGCTCGCCATCAACTCGCAATCGGAGCTGTTCTCGCTGTTCCTGAACGCGCAGACCGGCAGCTGAAACGCATCGCGGGTCACGCGGGTCGGCGCTCGCCGCCACTGGCGGCGCCAAAGCGCAATACCCCCGACGGGTTAACGCGCCGGCGGGATGGGAAATCCGCCGCTTCGGCGCATACTGGGGCCTCCTTACCCACCCTTCCGGCGCCACCGGCGACGGGCCCCCTGCTACCGACATCGCCATGAAACTGAAGCTCGACATCGTCCAGCTCGCCGGTCGCGACGGCGACACGCACTACAACCTGCAGCGCACGCTCGCGGCGATCGCGACCTGCGCGCCGGGCACCGACATCGTGATGTTTCCGGAAGCGCAGCTCACCGGCTTCCTCGATCCGTCGAATCTCGTCGAATGCGCCGAGCCGCTCGACGGCCCGAGCGTCGGCGCGGTCATCGCAGCCGCACGCGCGCGTGACGTCGCCGTCGTGGTCGGGCTGATCGAGAACGACGGCGGCCGTTTCTACAACACCACGGTATTCGTCACGCCGGACGGCATCGCGCTGCGCTATCGCAAGACCCACCTGTGGGTGAACGAGCACAGCGTCGTCCTGCCCGGTGACCGTTACGCGACGATCGAATGGCGCGGCGTGCGGATCGGCCTGCTGATCTGCTACGACAACGAATTCCCCGAAACCGGCCGCGCGCTCGCCGCACTCGGCGCCGAGCTGATCCTCATCACCGACGGCAACATGGAACCGTACCGCTCCGTCCATCGCACGTCGGCCACGGCGCGCGCGATGGAGAACCAGGTGTTCGCGGTGGTCGCCAACCGCGTCGGCGGCAGCACGCACGACGTCGTGTTCGCGGGCGGCAGCCTCGCGGCCGATCCGTTCGGAAACCTGATCTTCGAAGCCGGCAATGCCGAATCGCGTCACGCGGTCGAACTCGATTTCGACCAGCTCGCCGCGTCGCGCGCGGTCTACGACTATCGCCGGGATCAGCGCCTGCACGTCGCCGGCGAACGCATCGAGCACGCAAACGGCCTGCGCGAATTGCTGATTCCGTAAGGGCGTGCCCGTCTCCTGCGGCCACATCCGTCACGCCGGGGCGGGCACCTCGATCGCCAGCAGCGCCGAACTGACCGACTTGCCGTGCGCGTCGAGCGCGAGCGAGCGCGTGACGCCGCCGCCGAGTGCATCGCGCAGCACGAAGTTGAATGCGCCGAGCGCCGGCAATTCGTAACGCACGACGTCGCCGCGCACGATCCCCACCAGCCACGCCTTCACGGCTTCGGCATCCAGATGCACGCGCAGATGATCGTAATGACGCGGATCGTGACAGATGACCGACACATTCAGCGTATTGCCCTTGTCGCCGGTGCGCGCATGCGCGAGTTTACGCAGTTTCATCATGCCTCCACGAATGAAAACGTCGGCGTCACTGCCGCGCGCGGCAGCAGCACCGACTGCACCGCAATCACCTCGCGCGTCGACTTGAACGCGCCGCCGCCGCCGGCCGGTCCGTTCGTGTAGAGCGTCTCGACTTCGTTGCCGATCCGCGCCGCTTCAGCGGCGCTCGCCGCACGGCCGGCCACCCGCACGCGCACCTCGGCCGGCTCGCCGCGCACGGCCGGCGTCGCGTCGCCATACAGCGCATCGACACCGATCAGGTCGAAGCGCAACTCGGTCGCGGCAACGCCGGTCAGCAGCAACCGCTCGCGGACGATCTCGAGCGCGAGACGCGCGCGTTCGAGCGCACCCGGGCCGCCGTATGAGATCTGGCCTTCGCCGATCCAGCCGTCGACGTACGCCACCGACACCTTCAGCGTGTCGGGCCGCGCGGTGCCGCGCCCGCCCGTCACGCGCACGCGATCGGTCGCCTCCTCGACGACTGCCACGCGCGTGAAATCCGCGACGACGTCGGGCTGCAGATAACGCGCCGGATCGTGAATCTCGTAGAGCAGCTGTTCCTTGCAGGTCGCCGTACTCACACGGCCGCCAGCGTGCGGCACCTTCGTGATCACGACCGCGCCGTCGGCCCCGACTTCGCCGATCGGAAACCCGAGCCGCGCGAGGTTCGGCACGTCCTTGTAGCCGGGATCGGCAAAATAGCCGCCCGTCACCTGCCCCGCGCATTCGAGCAGGTGGCCGACCACCGTCGCCTGCCCGAGCCTGTCCCAGTCATCCATCCGCCAGCCGAACGCGTGGATCAGCGGCGCGGCGAACAACGACGGATCGGCGACGCGTCCGGTCAGCACGACGTCCGCCCCGGCCGCGAGCGCGTCGACGATCGGCGCGGCGCCGAGGTACGCGTTCGCGGACACGATGCGGTCGCGATACGCGGCAACGTCGTCGCCCGATTCCTCGAAGCGGAACGCGCCGCGCAGCACCACGTCGAGCACGTCGTCGCCTTCGACCGCCGCGACCTTCAGTTTCGCGAAACCGAGCGATTGCGCGATCTGTGCGGTGCGCCGTGCGGCCGCACGCGGATTCGCCGCGCCCATGTTCGACACGATGCGCACGCCCTTCGGCGCGGCGACCGGCAGCACCGCGCGCATCCGCGCGTCGAGCAGCGGATCGTAGCCGAGTGCCGGGTCCTTGCGCCGCGCCTGCTGCGCGATCGCGATCGTGCGCTCGGCCAGGCATTCGAAGACGAGATAGTCGAGCTGCCCGTGTTCGGCCAGTTCGACCGCAGGCTCGATCCGGTCGCCCGAGTAGCCGGCGCCCGCGCCGATGCGCACGTGCCGTTCAGGTTGCTTTGCTGTCATGTCCGTACCGTCGTCCGGCGGATTTCACCGCCGGGAAAGATCAAAAAATGCCCAGCACGACGCACGCGATCGTCATCACGATCGAGGCGCCGAACAGCAGCGGGAACGTGAATTTCTGGTGCTCGGCCAGCTCGATGCCGCACAGGCCGACGACGAGAAACGTCGCGGGCGTCAGCGGGCTGACCGGAAACCCGGTCGTCATCTGACCGAGTAGCGCGGCCTGCCCGACCTGCACGGCCGGCACGCCGAGCTGGCCGGCCACTTCCGCGATCACGGGCAGCACACCGAAGTAGAACGAATCCGGATCGAACAGCATGCTGAGCGGCATCGACGCGAAGCCGAGCACCACCGGGATGTGGCCGGCCATCGACGGCGGCACGAAGCCGACCGCCGCCTGCGCCATCGCCTTCAGCATCCCGCTGCCCTGCATGATCCCCGTGAACACGCCGGCCGCGAGCAGGATGCCGGCCATCATCAGCGCGGCACGCGCATGGGCATCGATGCGCTTTCTCTGCATGTCGACGTCCGGGTAGTTCACCATCAGCGCGATGCACAGCCCGACCATGAACATGATCGCGGGCGGGATTTTCTCGCCCATCACGACCATCGTGCCGAGCACGACGAGCGTCAGCACCAGGTTGAACCAGAACAGGTGCGGCCGCCGCAACGCCTGCTCGTCGGGTGTCAGCTCGCGCTTCGGCAGCGGGATCGACGCATCGTCGCGCGACAACCCGAGCCGCTTCTCCTCGCGCCGCCCGAGCCAGTATGCGACGCCGAACACGAACACGAGCCCGATCGCCTGCACCGGAATCAGCGGATTGAACAGCGCCGACACCGGCAGGTGCAGCGACGCCGACGCGCGGATCATCGGCCCCGTCCACGGCAGGAAGTTGATGCCCGCGGCCATCGACACCGCGGCAGCCAGCACGCGACGGTCCATCTTCAGCCGGTCGTACAGCGGCAGCACAGCCGGAATCGTCACGAGAAAGCAGACGGCGCCCGAGCCGTCGAGGTGGATCAGCAGCGCGAGCAGCGTCGTGCCCATCACGATGCGCGTGGGCCGCGTGCCGACCGCGCGCAGGATGCGGTCGATGATCGGGTCGAGCGTGCCGGCGTCGGTGATCGTCCCGAAATAGAGGATCGCGAACACGAACATCCCGACGACGGGCGCGAGCCCCTTCAGCCCGTCGATGACGAACTTGCTGGTGTGCAGCCCGAAGCCGCCGATCAGCGACGCGGCGATCGGCACGATGATCAGCGCGACGAGCGGCGACATCCGCTTCGACAGAATCGCGGCAAGCAGCACGACGATCGTGCCAAGCCCGAGTAACGGCAGCATCCGTGTCTCCTACCTTGTCTTTTGTTGGAGACGAGCGTAAGGTCGGCGCAGCGATAGCACAATTGAAATGATTTGATCGCAGCAATCACGAATCGTTATGGATCTGAATCTCCGCGACATTCGCGCATTCGTCACCGTCGCGCAGGCCGGCAACTTCACGCGCGCGGCCGCGCGCCTGCACCTGTCGCAGCCGGCGCTGACCGTGCAGATCCGCCGGCTCGAGGAAATCGTCGGCGCGCGCCTGTTTGACCGCAACAGCCGCAGCGTTGCGCTCACGCAAACCGGGCGAGAGCTGCTGCCGCTGCTGCAACGCTCGCTCGACGACATGGAGCGCGTGCTGCGCGATGCGCGCGCGCTCGGCGAAGGCACGAGCGGCACGGTGCGCCTCGCTTGCCTGCCGACCTTTGCGTCCAGCCTGCTGCCCGAGCTGATCCAGTCGTTCCGGCGCGAGGTGCCGCGCGCGGGCTTCGAGATCCGCGACGGCGTCGCGAGCCTCGTCACCGCGCTCGTGCGCAACGAGGAGGCCGATCTTGGATTGACCGGCGGCGACACGTTCGATGCGTCGCTCGAGGTGCTGTATGCGGGCGCCGACCGGCTCGTCGCCGTGTGCCCGAAGGATCATCCGCTCGCGCGCAAACGCCGCGTGACCACCGCCGACGTCGCAGCCGTGCCGCTCGTGCTCACCGCACAGGGCACGAGCGTGCGCAGCGTCGTCGATGCCGCACTGGACGCGGCCGGCTGCACGCCCGACATCGCGTGCGAGCCGACCTACATGATGACGGCCGTCGCGATGGTGCGCGGCGGGCTCGGCGTGACGATCCTGCCGGCGACTGCACGCGAGGTGCGCGCCGAGCCCGAGCTGGTCGCAAAACCGATCGACGACCCCGCGTTCGTGCGGCCGATCGCGCTTGTCACGAAGCGCGGCCGCACGCTGCCGCGCGTCGCGCAGGCATTCGCCGCAACCATGCTGATGGAATTGAAAAAGCGCGCGTGAACCGCGCGCCCGGATCGGGACACCACGCCCGCCCGACGCTTACTTCGCGTCCGGATCGACGTGCAGCGATTCGCCGATCGCATAGAAATTGCCGCCCGCGATGTAATGCAGGCTGCGCAGTGCCGGATCGGCCGATTCGAAATACCAGTGGCCGTCGCGGAACACCCGCGTGTCGGACCACGCCGCGACCACCTCGCCGATGAACAAGTCGTAGGCCTGCTGGTTGTGCGGCTCCGGAATCAGCTTGCACGCGAGCCAGCCCGAGCAGCCGGCGACGAACGGCAGGTCGTGGCCTTCGACGTCGAACAGCGTGACGCCCGCTTCGCGCAGCTTGTCGGGCCGCTCCGCGAGACTGTGGGTGCCGACCGCATGCGTGAGCTGAATCTGCGCGGCCGTCGGCACCTGGATCACGAACGTGCCGCTGCGCTCGACGAGTTCGCGCGTCTTTGCGGTCTTGTCGAGCACGACCGTCAGCTTCGGCGGCAGGAAGTCCAGCGCGCACGCCCATGCGGCGGCCATCACGTTGTCGACGCCGTCGTGGCGGGCCGACACGAGCACGGTCGGGCCGTGGTTGAGGAGACGGTAGGCTTTCTTCAGCTCCACCGGAGCGATGTGACGGTCCATACGGGTTCCTTGGAGAACGGCACGCACGGTTGCCGTGCGGCGCGGCGCCGGCCGGTGCGCATGCGCACAACCGGGCCGGAGGCCGCATTCTCGCACCCAATTTCAATCGGCGCCGATCGCGCCGCCGGTCACTTCGCGAACAACTGGCCGATGTCGCGGAACGCCTTGAATTCGAGTGCATTGCCGCACGGATCGAACAGGAACATCGTCGCCTGTTCGCCGACCTGCCCCTGGAACCGCACATACGGCTCGATCACGAAGGTCACGCCGAACGATCTCAGCCGCTCGGCCAGCGCCTCCCAGCCCGGCCAGTCGAGCACGATCCCGAAATGCGGCACCGGCACGTCGTGACCGTCCACCGCATTCGTATGCGCGCCTTCCTGCGACGCGGTCTTCGGATGCTCGTGGATCACGAGCTGATGCCCGTAGAAGTCGAAGTCGACCCACTGCGCGCTCGAACGCCCCTCTGCCAGCCCGAACACACGGCCGTAGAAATCGCGCGCGGCCGGCAGGTCGTAGACCGGGATCGCCAGGTGAAACGGGGAAAGACTCATGGTTGCCTCGTGATGGAACGCTCGCGTGGCGCGAGGACGGCACCATGTTAGTCAAGGTCAAGCAGAAATTAAATCAATATATAGTTGCGTCATTCACAAACGGAATTGATGAATGATCCGCGAACTGAAAACCCTCGTCGCCGTCGCCCGTGAAGGCACGTTCGCCGCGGCCGGCAACCGTATCGGGCTGACACAGGCGGCCGTGAGCGCGCAGATGCAGCGCCTCGAAGCCGAGCTCGGCTTCGCGCTGTTCGACCGGCAAGGCCGGTCGGCCCGGCTCAACGAGATGGGTCATCACGTGCTCGACCAGGCGCAGGCGCTGCTCGGCCTGTACGACAACCTGAGCTCGACGGCGCCCGGTTCGCCGGCCGCCGTGCGCGTGACGATCGGCGCGATCGCGTCGGTGCAGAGCGCGCTGCTGCCGGCCGCGCTCGCCGATTTCCATCGCCGGCATCCCGCGTGCCGGACGCGCGTGATACCGGGGCTGTCGATCGAACTGGTCAACCGGGTGGACGCGGGCGAAATCGACATGGCCGCGATCATCCGGCCGCCGTTTTCGCTGCAGAGCGACCTGCACTGGACGACGCTCGCGCAGGAACCGTTCCGGCTGATCGTGCCGCGCAGCGTGAAAGGCAAGGACTGGGCGGCACTGCTCGCGAGCGAACCGTTCGTGCGCTACGACCGCGCGTCGTTCGGAGGCCGCCAGGTCGATCGTTTTCTGCGGAAGATGCACATCGCGGTGCGCGACACCTGCGAACTCGACGAGCTCGATGCGATCGTCAAGCTGGTCGAGAACGGCGTCGGCGTCGCGCTCGTCCCGCAGACCGCCGTGTATCGCCGCTGGCCGGCCGGCGTGCGCGCGATCGACCTCGGGCCTCACACGTTTCACCGCGACATCGGGCTCGTGCATCGCGCGCGGCGCACGATGTCGGAGCCGGCGCAGATGCTCGCGCAACTGATCGAAACGGTGGCGCAGGCGACCTAGCGGCCTGGGGCCGCCGTTGCCAATCAGCGCCGCCCGGCCGCCCAGTCGACGGCCGCATCGAACAGCGCGACACCGGCCGGCGACAGGTTCACGAACGTGTCGTTGTCGAGGAAGAACATCACGCGGCGCGCCGGCGCGAGCGCTTCGTAGTCCATCGTTGCGCCCTTCTCGTACGCGAAGATCGCGGCCTTGTCGGGTTGACCGTAGACGGTCGCGATCGTGGTCGCGCCGAGCCCCGGCTTGCCCCAGCTCATCGGCGCCTGCTTGCCGTACACGTTCGTCACGCCGGCCGGCAGCCCGGCCGCGATCGGATGCGGCGCATTGACGAGCCACAGGTAGCGCTCCTTGCCCGTTTCGCCGAAGTCGGCGTCGTGACGCTTGCCCGTCATCGCGAGATCGTCGAGCAGGTCGTTTTCCCAGGTCACGAGCGGCTTGTCGAGCGTGCGCCAGCCGGGCCGCACGTTCTTCGACGACACCGTCGACGAAATCACGACCAGGTCGGCATCGCGCGCCGCATCGGGCGTCGACGATTCGTCGATCAGGCGCACCGCGTAGCCGCGTTCGCCGAGATGCTGGACGATGCGTTCGTCGACCTTCAGGTTCGGGCCGCGCAACTGCACGAGCATCGCGACGCGCGTGACGGCCTGCGGTGCGTCGGCTGCCAATGCTGGGGCGGCCACACCTGCGCCAAGGCCAAGGCCAGCGCCGATCGCGAGCACCGAGCCCGCGATCGCACGCAATGCGCGACGCCGCGCGCCGCCAGCAACGGCGCGCACGGCGCCGGTCTTCATGTTCCGGTTCATCTGGATCCTCTCCGAAGCCGCGCGCCGCCGTGACGGCCGCGCGGCGATTGCGTGGTCAGAACTGCAGCGTGGTGAGCAGCGACACCTGTCGCGCATCGCCGATCGCGACGAAGTAACGGTTCGCGCTAGACGGGTAGTAGGTGCGATTGAAGAGGTTCTTCACGTTGAGCTGGAACGACAGCTTCTGCTTGCCGATCCGCGTGTCGTACGTCGCGAACGCATCGGCGAGCACGTACGACGGCAGCGTGAAGCTGTTCGCCGAATCGCCGGGGCGCGCGCCGACGTAGCGCACGTCCGCGCCGATGCGCAGGTCGTCGCCGCCGATCACCGTGCCGAAGTCGTAGACGCCCGCGAGCGACGCCGTATGGCGCGCGACGTTCCACAGCTGGTTGCCCGCGTACAGCGGATCCTCGGTCGTCTTCGCGTCGATGTACGCGTAGCTCGCGATCACGTTCACCCGCTCGCCGATCTTGCCCGACACGTCGAGTTCGATCCCCCGCGAGCGCGCCTTGCCCGACGTGCGCCAGTCGGTCAGCTTGGTCGCGTCGTTGTACTGCGACACGAGCACGTTCTTCTTGTCGATGTTGAAGAACGCGAGCGTGCCGGTCATCCCGCCCGGCAGGTCGAGCTTGCCGCCCACTTCCCACGCGGTCGCTTCCTCGGGCGGCGTCGCGCCGTCGATGATGTAGCCCGTCATCGGCGCGATCGACGACGACGGCTTCAACGATTGCGAATAGCTGCCGTACAGCGAGAACGTGTCGGTCCACTTGTAGACGACGCCCGCGCGCGGCAGCCACTTCGACCCGCTGAGATCGGTGTTCGCGACGAACGGCCGGCCGCGCCCCGCGACCTGGTTGTACGTGATGTAGCGCAACCCGCCCGACACGATCCACTTGTCGGTCAGGTGGATCGTGTCCTGCACGAAGGCCGACGCATCGTGCAGCGTGTCGGTCTGGTCGCTGTCGCTCGCGGACACGGTGCTCGACGGCGGCAGCAGCCCGTAGACGGGATTGATATAGCTGAACGGCGTCTTCACGGCCTGCCGCAGCATGTCCTTGCGGTAGATGCGGCGGTATTCGGTGTCGAAGCCGACCTGCACGTCGTGCCGCATCCCGCCCAGCATCAGCTTGCCGTTCACGTAGCCGATCCCGTAGCTGTCGGTGCTGAGCGAACCGTGCGTCGCGTCGTTGCTGCGCGTCATCGTGCCCTTCACCGGATCGACACCCGTCGTGCGCAACTGGTTCGCGTCGTAGGTCTCGCGGTTGTAGCTGTAGCCGACATGCGCGCTCCAGTCCGCGTTGAACTGGTGATCGATGCTCAACTGCGCGAGGTGCGATTCGCCGTCCATGTTGTTGAACGGCTCGTCGATGCGCCGTCGCGCGGGAATGTCGAGCGGCGCGTTGGTGCGCGGGTCGAGCGCGGTACCGCGATCGAACGGCGAATGGAATTTCCGGTACTGGTAGGACACCGTGACCTGCGTATCGCGGCCATACCATGCGAGCGACGGCGCGACGAAGGTCTGCCGGTATTCGCCGAAGTTGCGCCAGTACTGCTCGTTCGACTGGTCGACGATCAGCCGGTACGCGAGCCGCGAATCGCCGACCGGCCCGGTCGAATCGAAGGTCGCGCTGCCGCCGTTCTTGCCGTGCCCGAACGTCGACGCGCCGAGCGAGATCGCGTTGTAGCGCTTGAGCTGCGGCTGCTTGGTGACGACGTTGACCACGCCGCCCGGATCCATCAGCCCGTACAGCAGCGACGTCGGCCCCTTCAGCACCTCGACGCTGTCGACCGCCGCGTTGAACGCGCGCCCCTGCACGAGCGGCATCCCGTTCTGCATGATCGAGCCGTCGCGGTTGCCGCCGAAGCCGCGCTTCATGATGGTGTCCTGCGTGCCCGCGAGCGTGTTGCCCTGCGTGATGCCGCTGACGTTGCCGAGCGCGTCGTCGAGATTGCGCGGACGCTGGTCGCGCAGCACCTGCGCAGGCACGATGTTGACGGCCTGCGCGGTGTCGAGCAGCGGGATGTCGGAGCGCAGCACGCCCGCCTCCTTCGGCGCGCGATAGCTTTCGGCGCGCAGCGCGCTGGTGCGGACATTGATCGCGGGCAATTCGGCGCCCGCGGCCACGCCGGCCGCCGCGGAGCGTGCCACCGCGCCGTCCGCGCGCTTCACCGTGTAGCCGAGATCGGAGC
>NZ_JAAGPM010000135.1:0-21711 GCF_017104865.1 Burkholderia sp. Ac-20349 | reverse complement strand
GGCGCAGCCTCGGTTAGCAGCAGCGCTTCGGCGTCCGGCGCTTGTTCGTACACGGCCACGCCCATGTCGCTGAACGTGCTGACGATGGTGTCCATCGCCGCCGTTTGGGCAAAGTTGTCGGGCAGGTAGCTCAGGCAGCTGTGGTCGACGAGCTCGCTCGGGTGCCGCGGCGCGCCGCGCGCGTCGAGGTAGTCGCGGCTCGCGACGAGCAGCGAGCGCG
Source organism: Burkholderia sp. Ac-20349 (assembly GCF_017104865.1). Lineage (NCBI taxonomy): Bacteria > Pseudomonadati > Pseudomonadota > Betaproteobacteria > Burkholderiales > Burkholderiaceae > Burkholderia > Burkholderia sp. Ac-20349. The sequence goes on along the minus strand of NZ_JAAGPM010000135.1, from coordinate 21,491 downwards.
TGTCGCACAGCTTCCACGCGACGTGGGTCTGCGGCGCGGTGGTCGTATGGCGGATCGCGAGGTCGAAGCCCTCCTGCGTCAGCGAATGCAGCCGGTCCGACAGGTCGAGCTCGATCTGCACGCCCGGATGCTGCCGCAGGAAATCGGGCAGATGCGGCACGACCTGCTGGCGCCCGAGCGCGACCGGCACCGTCACGCGCAGCAGGCCGCGCGGCTCGCCGGCCAGATCCTTCACGCGCGCGAAGTGCTGCCCGATCGACTCGAACGCGTCGCGCGTGCTGTCGACGAGCGTCTGGCCCGCGTCGGTGAGCCGCACGCTGCGCGTCGTGCGCCGCACGAGCGGCACGCCGGCCGCCTTTTCGAGATCGGCGATGCGCTGGCTCATCGCGGCCTTGCTGATGCCGAGCCGCTGCGCGGCGGCCGTGAAACTGCCGGCCGCGGCCAGCACCGTCAGCGAATGGATATGCGGCCAGAGCGCCTGGACATTTTGCTGATTCATCCGGTGATTATTCAGAATTCTGAACAGTGAATCAAGCTGCGCGGCCTTCTCCCGCCCTGATCGTTTGCCTAGACTGGGTGCTGTCCACTCCCACCCGATCCCCAGGAGACACAATGAATCCGGTTCCCGCGTACACCTCCGACGCCGATGTCGGCCACTATGTCGACGGCGCGCCCGTCGCCGGCCGCAGCGGCCGCTTCCAGGACGTTCTCAATCCCGCGCTCGGCCGCGCGGTGCGCCGCGTGGCGCTCGCCGACGACAGCGAAGTGCAACGGGCCGTCGCGTCGGCCCACGCCGCGTTCCCGGCCTGGGCCGCGACGCCGCCGATCCGCCGCGCGCGCGTCATGCACCGCTTCCTGCAACTGATGAACGAGCACCGCGACGCCCTCGCGGCGATCATCACGGCCGAGCACGGCAAGGTGTTCTCCGACGCGCAGGGCGAAGTCGCCCGCGGCATCGACATCATCGAATTCGCCTGCGGCGTGCCGCAGCTCCTGAAGGGCGACTTCACCGACCAGGTCAGCACCGGCATCGACAACTGGACGATGCGCCAGCCGCTCGGCGTCGTCGCGGGCATCACGCCGTTCAACTTCCCGTGCATGGTGCCGTGCTGGATGTTCCCGGTCGCGATCGCGACGGGCAACACGTTCGTGCTGAAGCCGAGCGAGCGCGACCCGTCGGCGGCCTTGTTCATCGCCGACCTGCTCACGCAGGCCGGGCTGCCGGCCGGCGTGTTCAACGTCGTGCAGGGCGACAAGGGCGCGGTCGACGCACTGCTCGACCACCCGGACGTGCAAGCCGTCAGCTTCGTCGGCTCGACGCCGATCGCGGCCTATGTGCAGCAGCGCGCCGTGCAGTCCGGCAAGCGCGTGCAGGCACTCGGCGGTGCGAAGAATCACCTCGTCGTGATGCCCGACGCGAACCTCGAGCAGGCCGTCGATGCACTGATCGGCGCCGCGTACGGCTCGGCCGGCGAACGCTGCATGGCGATCAGCGTCGCGGTGCTGGTCGGCGACATTGCGGACAAGATCGTGCCGCTGGTGGCCGAGCGCGCGCGCAAGCTGGTGATCGGCGACGGCATGTCGCCGGAAGTCGAGATGGGCCCGATCGTCACCGGCGATGCACTGAAGCGCATCGAAGGCTATATCGAGCAAGGCGTGAACGAAGGCGCGCAACTGGTGGTCGACGGCCGCGGGCTGCGCGTGCCGGGCCGCGAGGCAGGCTTCTTCACCGGCGGCACGCTGTTCGACCACGTGACGCCCGACATGCGCATCTACAAGGAAGAAATCTTCGGGCCCGTGCTCGGTTGCGTGCGCGTGAAGGATTTCGGCGAGGCGGTCGACCTGATCAACGCGCATGAATTCGGCAACGGCGTGTCGTGCTTCACGAGCGACGGCGGCATCGCGCGCGAGTTCTCGCGGCGCATCCAGGTCGGCATGGTCGGCATCAACGTGCCGATTCCGGTGCCGATGGCGTGGCATGGCTTCGGCGGCTGGAAGAAGAGCCTGTTCGGCGACATGCACGCATACGGCGAGGAAGGCGTGCGCTTCTATACGCGCCAGAAGTCGGTGATGCAGCGCTGGTCGTCGAGCATCGGCAAGGGCGCCGAATTCGCGATGCCGACCGCGAAGTAAGCGCCTGACGGCACGCCGCCCGCCGATCGGTCGCGCGGGCGGTACGCCGGCAGGATGCGTCAGCCGGCCTGCGTGCCGTGCGCGCCGTCGGCGGTCGGCAGGTACGACAGTTCGAGCCGGTACGCGAGCGCGACGAACAGGCTCTGTGCGAGCCCCATCGTGGCCGTCAGTGCGCGGAAGCCGAACGTCGCGCTGTCCTGCACCATCAGCGTCACCTCGGCCTCCCGCGCCAGCGGGCTCATCCGGCTGTCGGTGATCGCGATCAGCCGCGCGCCGCGCTGCACGGCCTGTTGCGCGACCTGCACGGTTTCCTCCGCGTACGGCATGAACGAGATGACGATCATCACGTCGCCCTCGCGCACCGAGCGGATCTGGCCGAGATGCATGCTGCCGAGCGCGCTGAACAGGCCGATGCGCTTGTCGGTGTGCTGCAGCGCGTAGTCGAGGTACACGGCGATCGGAAACGCGCGCCGCGAGCCCGCGATCCAGATCGCCTGCGTGTCGGCGAGCAGGTCGACGGCCTGCGCGAGCGCCTGCGAATCGAGCGTCTGCCGCAGCTGCTGCATCCCGGCAATACTGCCCTTGATGAACTCGTCGGCGATCTGCTCGGGCTGCAGGCTCGACGAGCCCGATTCGATCACGTCGCGCAGCCGCAGGTTGTACGCGCGCCCCGGCGCGATCTGTTGCGCGAGCCCCTCGCGGAACAGCTTCTGCATCTCGGAGAAACCGGAGAAGCCGAAATGCTTCGCGAAGCGCACGACGGCCGACGGCTGGACGCCGCACGCTTCCGCGAGCGACTGGATGCCTTCCAGGCCAAGCTGGTCCCGATGCGTTTCCACGTGGCGCGCAATCACCTTCAGGCGATTGCTGAGGCCGTCGTACTCCTGCGTCAGATGCTGCAGGAACTGCTCGACGGTGGCGGGAGGTTTCTCGGATGAACTCATCGGATAGCGCGAAGTTGACGGCCCCGACGTGCGCGCGATACTGACGGGCGCGGCCCGGGACTCACCTGGATACATGCATGAAGGGCGAATTTAATCACGTTTGCGGCGCGGCCCGCGCCGCGTGCTCGCTCCCACGCGCTCGATCATCACTTGCCTACGCTCCACGGCAATGCTGGAAGCGATTGTCCAACGCTCTCGCGGCGTCGTAAAGATTAGGGTGTCTACCAAGGCCGGCCGTCGGTGCGAAGCCTTGCACGACGGGCGCGCAGCGCGCCGCAGCCGGCCCGTGCCGCCGGTTCAACGATAGTCGACCCACACGCCGCCCGCATCGGCCGAGCGCACGCAGTTCTCGACCCAGCGCACGCCTTCCACGCCCGCATGGACGTCCGGATAGCGGATGTTCTTCAACGCCGCGGCGTCGCCACGATCGGCCGCATCCATTGCGAGCGCGAAACGCGCATAGAGATTCGACCAGGCCTCGAACAACCCTTCCGGATGCCCGGCGCCGATGCGATCCTCGCGCAATGCGTGCGGATGCAGATAGCCCATCCCGCGATCGAGCACCTGCGCGGGCTGCCCCTGCACTTCGTAGCGCAACTGGTTCGGATGCTCGTCCCACCACTCGACGCTCGCCTTCGAGCCGATCACGCGCACCTTCTGGCCGTGCATCGAGCCCGCGTTCACCGCGCTCGACCACACGTAGCCGACCGCGCCCGTGTCGTATTCCATGATCGTGAACGCGTTGTCTTCCAGCGGCGCGCGGCTCTTCACGAAGCTCTGCCGCGAACACATCAGCCGCCGGATCTTCAGCTCGGGCGCCATCACTTCGGAGATGTACAGCGGATGCGTGCCGATGTCGCCGAGCACGTAGCTCGGGCCCGCGAACTTCGGGTCGACGCGCCAGCGCGCAGCCGCGCTCGCGGCCTCGACGCCCTCGCTGTGGAACCCGTGCGCGAACTGCATCTGCACGATGCGGATCTCGCCGAGATCGCCGCGCGCGATCATCTCGCGTGCCTGTTCGATCATCTGGTGTCCGGAGTAGCCGTACGCGACGCCGACGATCCGGTTCTTCTCGACCGACAGCCGCTGCAGCGTTTCGGCCTCCTCGGTCGTGAAGCACAGCGGCTTCTCGCAGACCACGTGCAGCCCCGCGTTCAGCGCGGCACGGCAGATCTCGAAGTGCGTGTTGTTCGGCGTCGCGATCGACACCGCGCGAATGCCGTCCGGGCGGCGCGCCTCGGCGTCGAACATCGTCGCGTAGTCGGGATAGCAGCGCTCCGCCGCGACGCCGAGCTTCACGCCGAACTGGCGGCCGCGTTCGGGATCGATGTCGAACGCGCCGGCGACCAGCTGGAAGCTGCCGTCGCGCAACGCGGCCGACCGGTGGCTGTAGCCGATCTGGCTGCCGAGCCCGCCGCCGACCATGCCCCAGCGAATCGAATGTCCAAGCAGAATCTGTCCGTCGATCATGATTGTGTCGTTCCTTGTCCGTATTCAGATCATCAAGCGAAACCGGCCGACGCGAGAAACGCGCGGCTCGCGGCCACGTCGCGCAGGCTCGTGCCGGCATTGCGCGGGTCGCGCTCCTGTTCGATCGTGATGTAGCCGGCGTAGCCGATCTCGTCGAGCGCCTGCTTGATCGACCGGTAGTCGAGCACGCCCTTGCCGATCGGGCACATCACGCCGCGCGCGCAAGCCGCGAAGAACGCGATGTGCTCGCCCATCACCGCGTCGTACACGGCCGCGTCGATGTCCTTGAAATGCACGTAGTCGAGGCGCGCCGCGTGGCGGCGCAGCCAGGTTTCCGGATCCATGCCCGAGTAGTACAGGTGGCCCGTGTCGAGACAGAGGCCGGCCGTGTCGGCCGGAATGTCGGCGACGATCCGGTCGATCTCGTCCGCGAACTCGATATAGCCGCCCGCATGCGGATGGATCACCGTGCGCACGCCGAATTCGTCGCGCGCGATCGTCGCGATCTGCCGGATGTGCTCGACCATCGTCGACCAGCTTGCGTCCGACAGCCGCGGCGCGCGATCGGCGTGGCCGGCCGCGTAATCGCGTTCCTCGTGGCCCCAGTCCATCACGACCAGGTACGGCGCCGCGTAGCGCTGGCCGTCCTGCGTCGGCAGCTTCGGCAGCCGCGTGATCAGTGCGCAGATGTCGCGCGCCTGGCGCAACAGGTTCGGCAGGTTCTCCGGCGATACGAGATCGTCGAAGATCGTGCCGGCGGTGATGCTCAGGCGCTGCCGCTCGAGCTCCGCGCTCACCACGTCGAGTTCCAGCGGGATGTAGCCGTATGGCCCAAGCTCGATACCCGAGTAGCCGGCCTCGGCCGCCTCGGCGAGCACCTGCCGCCACGGCGGCAGGTGCGGGTTCTTCACGTCGTCGACACCCCAGCAGCACGGTGCGCAACCCATCTTCATCGTCATGTCGGTCAGTCCGGCAGGTAGGCGGCTGCGGCTCAGCCGCGATAGAACGCAGGGCGTTCGGCCATCGCGATCGGCTCGACCGCCCCGCTCTTTTGCGCACGCACGCAGGCGTCGGCCGCGACCGCCGCCGCGTAGCCGTCCCAGGCGGACGGCCCGGTCAGCACGCCCTGTCGCACGCCGTCGATGAACGCCTGCAGCTCGACGTCGTACGACGCGATGAAGCGCTCCTTCCAGTCGGTCATGATCTCGACCGACTGCCGCGCCGCATGCTTGAGCCCCACGGCCGGCGGATCGGGCAGCTTCGCGATGCCCTGCTCGCCCACCACCTCGCACTGGATGTCGTAGCCGTACTGGCAGTTCACGAAGATCTCGACGTCGATGCGCACACCGCGCGCGGTTTCCAGCAGCACGATCTGCGGATCGGCGAGATGCGAGGACGCATGGCGCGTCTTCTTCGGATAGACGACCTGCGTACTCACGTAGTCCTCGCCGAGCAGCCAGCGCAGCACGTCGAGTTCGTGGATCAGCGTATCGGTGATCGCCATGTCGGTCGTGTAGCGCTCGCCGACCGACTGGTTGCGGTGCGCGCAATGCAGCATCAGCGGCGCGCCGATCTCGCCGCTGTCGATCACGCGCTTCAGCGCGCGATAGCCTTCGTCGTACGGACGCATGAAGCCGACCTGCACGAGCCGCTTGCCGTGCGCCGCTTCGGCTTCGACGATCCGCATGCAGCCTTCGGCCGTGACGGCGAGCGGCTTCTCGCAGAACACCGGCTTGCCGTGCGCGATCGCGTCGAGCACGAACGCTTCGTGCGTCGGCCCCCACGACGTGACGAGCACGGCCTGCACGTCGGCGGCCGCGACCACCTCGTGGCCGTCGCCGTAGATTTCGGCGTCGAGCGCGTACTTCGTCACCGCGTCGCGCGCCTGCTGCGGATCGATGTCGTTGACGGCCACGACGCGCGCGCCGGACAGCGTGCGGGTCAGTCTACGAATATGGTCCTGGCCGATCGCACCGCAGCCGATCACGCCGATTTGCAAGGTCATCTAAAAGTCTCCAGTCGTTCATTGGCGGTGCGGCACGCGCCGCACCGGTCAGCCATTCGTCAGCGCGCCGTGCGATCGAAATGACGATCGACGTAGCGCCGGATCGTGTCGCGCATGTAGCGCGACGATGCTTCCGCGCGGTCCTCCCACGCGAACACGCACGACGACATCACGCCGTCGAAGCCTGCCGCGCCGAGCGCGCGGAAGAACACGTCCCAGTCGATCTCGCCCTGCCCGATGTCGAGATGCTGGTGCACGCGGATCTGGTTCGAACCGGGCGGGTTCACGATGTAGCGCAGCTGGCTGCTCTTGCGGTGGTCGAAGGTGTCGGCCACGCGCACATGTGCGAGGATCGGCGCGGCCTGCGCGATCATCGCGGCCATGTCGTCGCCGTAGTAAAACGTGTGCGGCGCGATGTACGACAGCTTCAGCGACGGCGAGCCGAGGTTCGTGACGATGTCGATCGCGGGCTGCAGCTGCTCGATCCAGTCCTCGGGATGCGGCTCGACCGACAGCACGATGCGTTCGCGTTCGAGGATCGGCAGCAGCTCGTCCATCGAACGGAACCACGCGGCTTCGCACAGCTCCTTCGGGTTCGAGCCCGGCCGTTCGCCGACCGAGCGCTCCGGCGACGCGCCGCGCCCGAACTCCGACACCATCAGCGCGCACTCCATGTCGACCGCCACCTCGATCGCCTTCTTCCAGCAGCGCACGGCCCATTGCCGCTCGTCCTCGAACGGGCTCGCCCAGCGATACATCGGCTGCAGCGACGCAAGGCCGACGCCGCTCGCGCGCATCGCCTGCCGGAACGCGGCCATCCGTTCGCGCGTGGCGCGCGGCATCACCCACCAGTCGAGGAAATCGCTGCGCGGCGACAGCTCGATCTGGTCGTAGCCGAGCTCGGCCACCGCGTGCGGCAGGCGGTCGAGCGGCAGGTGGCGAATCATGTAGGGGTCCAGCGCGATCTTCATCGAATGTCCTCGACGGTGGCGGATGCCGGACCCAGGCGGCGGCACGTGCCGCCCGCGTCCGGCGATGCTTGACGGGTCAGCGGCGCTTCTTCTTGTTGCGGTACTGGTCGGCGATCACGGCCGCGACGATGATCGCGCCCTTGACCATCTCCTGGTAATACGCGTCGATGCGGATGAACGTGAAGCCCGACGTCATCACGCCGAGGATCAGCACGCCGATCACGGTGCCCGTCACGCGGCCGAGGCCGCCCGACAGCGACGTGCCGCCGATCACGACCGCCGCGATCGCGTCGAGCTCATACATCACGCCCATGCCCGACTGGCCCGAGATCGCGCGCGCGGCCGTCACGGTGCCGGCGATCCCGCTCAGCAGGCCCGCGATCGCGTAGACGAAGATCAGGTGGCGCGTGACGTTGATACCCGACACGACGGCCGCGTGACGGTTCGCGCCGATCGCATAGGTGTACTTGCCGAAGCGCGTGTAACGCAGCACAACGTGGAAGATCGCGGCGATCACGAGAAAGATGATCACCGGATTGGCGCCTGCGCCGATGGCCGCGAACTGGTCGGTCAGCATCGACACCGGCATTCCGTTGGTGAACCACTTCGCGAAGCCGCGCGCGGCCACCATCGTGCCGAGCGTCGCGATGAACGGCGGGATGCCCGTCATCGCGATCAGCGAGCCGTTCAGCAGACCGACCAGCAGCCCGACACACACGCCGGCCAGCACCGGCCAGATGATCGGCAAGTCGGTCAGGTGCGGAAACACCGCGCGCGGGAAGTCGGACACCTGCGCGAGACTGGCCGAGACGACCGCCGCGGCGGCCACGACCGAGCCCGACGACAGGTCGATCCCGCTGGTGATGATCACGAGGTTCACGCCGACCGCGATGATGCCGATCACGGCCATCTGCAGCACGATGATCTCGAGCCGTTCGGCATTGAACAGGAAGCTCTGGCCGACGACGATCCAGCCGACGATCTCGAAGAACAGGCTGATGCCGACGAGCACGAGGAAGATGCTCAGTTCGGGCGGCCACTTCGTGTGCCGCGCCTTGAGGGTCATGGTCTGCGCATCCGCGACCGGGTTCAGGTTGCCCATTGCTTTGTCTCCAATCTTGTTTCGGCTCAACGCGACGCGAGATCCATGATGCGGACCTGGTCGGCGTCCTTGCGATCGACGATGCCGGTCATGCGCCCTTCGTGCATCACCATCACGCGATCGCTCATTCCCAGCACTTCCGGCATTTCCGACGAGATCATCAGCACCGCGACGCCCTTGCCGGCGAGCGCGCTGACGAGCCGGTGGATCTCGGCCTTCGCGCCGACGTCGATGCCGCGCGTCGGTTCGTCGAGGATCAGGATGCGCGGCTGCGTGAGCAGCCAGCGGCCGATCAGCACCTTCTGCTGGTTGCCGCCCGACAGGTTCTGGATTTCCTCGTGCAGCCCGGGCGACTTCACGCGCAGCATCCGGCTCATTTCCTCGCAGTCGCGCTTCAGTTGCGCCTGCTGCACGAAATTGAACTTCACGTAGCGGTTGCTGAGCACCGCCGCTTCCATGTTCGCGAGCAGGTCGAGATTCAGGAAGCAGCCGGTGTCCTTGCGGTCTTCGGTGAGGAAGGCCATCCCGTGCTTCATCGCCTGCGCGGGCGTCGTAATGCGCACCGGCTTGCCGTCGATCCGGATCTCGCCCGTCGTGGCCGGCACGACGCCGAACAACGCCTCCGCGACGTTCGAGCGCCCCGAGCCGACGAGGCCGGCCACGCCGAGGATCTCGCCCGCGCGCAGCTCGAAGCTCACGTCGCGGAACACGCCGTCGACGCCGAGGTTCCGCACCGACAGCACGACCTCGCCGATCGGCACCTCCTCCTTCGGGAACATCTGCGTGATCTCGCGCCCGACCATCATGCGGATGATGTCGTCGCGCGTGACGTCGCTCGACGCATGCGTGCCGATGTACTTGCCGTCGCGGAACACCGAGAACTCGTCGGCGATCTCGAACAGCTCGTTCATCTTGTGCGTGATGTAGACGATGCCCTTGCCCTGCTCGCGCAGTTGGCGAATGATCCGGAACAAGTGCGTGACTTCCTTGTCGGTCAGCGCGGAGGTCGGCTCGTCCATGATCAGCACGTCCGAGTCGAACGACACGGCCTTCGCGATCTCGACCATCTGGCGGCTCGCGACCGTCAGCGTGCGCACGTCGGTTTCCGGATCGATGTCGATCGACAGCCGTTGGAACAACTCGGCCGTCTGGCGGCGCAGCGCCGCGTGATCGATCAGGCCGAAACGGTTCTTCGGTTCGCGGCGGATCCAGATGTTCTCCGCGACCGTCATGTACGGCATCAGGTTGAGTTCCTGGTGGATCATCGCGATGCCGCGGTCGAGCGCATCGAGCGGGCCGTTCAGCACGACGGGCTCGCCGTTGATCAGGATCTCGCCCTGGTCGGGCGTGTAGACGCCTGCGATGATCTTCATCAGCGTCGACTTGCCCGCGCCGTTCTCGCCCATCAACGCATGGACGGTGCCGCGACGCACGCGGAACTGCACGCCGTCGAGCGCGACGACGCCGGGAAAGGACTTGCCGACACCGCGCACCTCGAGCACGCAGTCGGCCGCGGGAGAAGCCGGCGGGGCCGACGAGCCGGTCGAGCCGGACGAAGCGGCCGGCGCATCGTCGCCGGCCATCGGGCGCGCGATCCTAGCTGTAAACATGGACGTTCCTCGACGAGTCGCGCGCGAACCCGGCCACGCCGGGCCCGCGCAGTTCAACGGATCACCGCTCAGTGCTTCGCGTACTGGGCCATGTTCTCGGGCGTCACGAGCTCGAACGGCACGTTCACGTAGCGATCGACGGGCTGCTTCTTCGCGAGCTTGAGCGCGGCCGCGACGGCCTGCTGCCCCTGCCCGGCCGCGTTCTGGTAGACCGACACCTTCAGCTCGCCGCTCTTCATCGACGCAAGGCCGTCCGGCGTCGCGTCAATACCCGCGACGATCGTCTTCGGCGTCCACTTGCGCGCAGCCTTCAGCGCATTGATCGCGCCGATCGCCATCTCGTCGTTGTTGGAAATGATCGCGTCGTACTTCATGCCGGAGCTCAGCCAGTTCATCGTGATGTCCTGACCCTGCGTGCGGCTCCACTTGCCTTCGCGCTTGTCGACGATCTTCATGCCCGCGCAATCCTTCGTCGCGATCACGTCCTCGATGTCCTTGGTGCGGGCGCGTGCCGATTCGTTGGACAGCTCGCCCATCAGCACGAGGAGGTCGCCCTTGCCGCCGAGCAGCTTGCACACCTGGCGCGCCTGCAGCGTGCCCGACTGCTTCTCGTCGGACGCAACCACCGCGACGCCGGCCGGCAGCTTGTCGAAATCGACCGGCTTGCGGTTCACGTACACGAGCGGGATCTTCGCGGCCGTCACCATCTTGGTGATCTTCGGCGTCGCGTCGGTATCGACCGCGTTCACGATGATCGCGTCGACCTTCTGCGCAATCATGTTCTGGACCTGGCTCAACTGCTTGCCGACGTCGTTGCCGCCGTCCTCGATCTGTACCGTCGCGCCGTCCTTCTTCGCCGAATCGGCGATGCCGTTGCGCAGGATGGTCAGGAACGTGTCGTCGAACGACGCCATCGTCACGCCGATCTTCTCGGCATGCGCGAGCGGCGCAGCCAGGATCGCGGCGGCCGCGACGGCCATCAGCTTGGTCTTCATGATCAATCTGTCTCCTCATCTCCGGGGGGCGGAAGACGGCGCGTTGCGCGCCGCCGGGCCGAGTCCGATACGGACTGAAGCATCCGGATGAAACTGTAGATCACTTCCTCGAAAATTTGGAAATTTATTTCTACGTGATTTCACCTAGGGAACTGGATTTCCAAAAAGTCTAGACTCCGTTCCGTAGCCCGATTCCTTGTGGCAGGCAGTCCCGCGTCGTGCAGCACACGGTGCGGATCACCGCCAGAGGATCGGTCCCCTAATCCGCCGGCATCGCCGAACGCCGGCCGCGAGCGTGACACGTGATATGAGCCTGCTGAACTTTCCGAGTGACCGCCCCATCGATCTCGCCTGCCTCGGCCGCGTGGCCGTGGATCTCTATGCGCAGCAGTACGGCAGCCGCCTGGAAGACGCGCGCAGTTTCCAGATGTATCTCGGCGGCTCGTCCGGCAACGTCGCGTTCGGCGTGGCCCGGCTCGGGCTGAAGACCGCGATGATCTCGCGCGTCGGCGACGAGCAGATGGGCCGCTTCCTGCGCGAGACGCTCGAGCGCGAAGGCTGCGATACCAGCCAGCTGCAGACCGACCGCGAGCGCCTCACCGCGCTGGTGCTGCTCGGGCTGAAGGATCGCGACACGTTCCCGCTGCTGTTCATGCGCGAGAACTGCGCGGACATGGCCGTGCGCGCCGACGAGATCCGCGAGGACTTCATCGCCGGCTGCCGCGCGCTCGCGATCACGGGCACGCACCTGTCGACGCCGGGTACGCGCGAGGCGTCGCTGACCGCGCTCGGTTATGCGCGTCGCCATGGTGTCGTGCGAATTCTCGACATCGACTACCGGCCCGTGCTGTGGGGGCTGACCTCACGTGGCGCGGGCGAGAATCGCTACGTGCCGGACGCACAGGTAACGCGTCAGCTGCAGCAGGTGCTCGGCGAATTCGACCTGCTGGTCGGCACCGAGGAGGAATTCCTGATCGCGGGCGGCGTGCCGCACGACGTGATCGGCTCGTTGCAGGCGGTGCGCAAGATCACGAACGCGACGCTGGTCGTCAAGCGCGGCGCGCTCGGCTGCTGCGTGATCGAAGGTGACATTCCGGCCCGCCTCGACGATGCACCGACCTTCCTCGGCGAACGCGTCGAGGTGCTCAACGTGCTCGGCGCGGGCGACGCGTTCCTGTCGGGCCTGCTGTCGGGGTTGCTGCGCGGCCGCGACTGGGCCGAGTCGACGCGCATCGCGAACGCGTGCGGCGCGATCGTCGTATCGCGCCATGCGTGCTCGGCCGCGATGCCGACGCCGGCCGAGCTCGCGCACTGGTTCGACGGCAGCCGCAATCCGGTGGTCGACGCCGACCAGACGCTCGCGCACCTGCATCGCGTGACGGTGCCGCGCCGCGAATGGGACGACCTGTGCGTGATGGCGTTCGACCATCGCAGCCAGTTCTACGAACTCGCGGTGCAGGCCGGCGCGGACGAAGCGCGGATCAAGACGCTGAAGCGCCTGCTCGTGCGCGCGGTCGAACAGGTCGAGCGTGATCGTCATATCGAAGGCCATGTCGGCGTGCTGATCGACGGCGGCGGCTACGGCAGCGACGCGCTTGCGTCGGCCACCGGGCGCGGCTGGTGGGTCGGCCGCCCGGTCGAGCTGCCGGGCTCGCGGCCGCTGCGTTTCGACGAAACGCGCTCGGTCGGCTCGTCGCTCACGCACTGGCCGACCGAGCAGGTCGTGAAGTGCCTCGTTCACTATCACCCCGACGACCAGGTCGACCTGCGCGTCGAACAGGAGCAGCGCGTGCTGGAACTGTGGGAAGCGACGCGCGCCAGCGGCAACGAGTTGCTGCTGGAAATGATTCCGCCGCGCGCGGTCACGCCGGCCGGCACCGAGGACGATGCGGTGCTGCGCACGATCGCGCGCTTCTACAACCTCGGCGTGATGCCCGAATGGTGGAAGCTCACGCCGCTGAGCGCCGACGGCTGGGCGCGGCTCGAAGCGCTGATCGCCGAGCGCGATCCGCACTGCCGCGGCGCGGTGATCCTCGGGCTGAACCAGCCGCTGGACTATCTCGTCGACAGCTTCCGCTCGGCGACCAACCCGATCGTCAAGGGCTTCATGGTCGGGCGCACGCTGTGGGCCGATGCGTCGCTGAACTGGTTCGCCGGCCGGATCGACGACCAAGCACTGATCGACGAAGTCGCCGGCAATTTCGCGCAGCTCGTGGATGCGTGGCTCGGCCGCCGTGCCGCAGCCGCCCGCGCCGCCGCAGCCTGACGCGCCGCCTGCGATGACCCATTCCTCTTCACCGACCGACATGACCTCTACCGTGAGACTGACCGTCAGCCAGGCGCTCGTGCGCTACCTGGCTGCCCTGCGCGCCGAAGTTGTCCAGCCCGACGGCCGCACCGAGATCCTGCCGTACTGCGGCGGCGTGTTCGCGATCTTCGGCCACGGCAACGTGGCCGGGCTCGGCGAGGCGCTGCACGCTGAAAAAGACCGCCTGCCGACCTTCCGCGCCCACAACGAGCAAGGGATGGCCAATGCGGCCGTCGCGTTCGCGAAAGCGAATTTCCGCCAGCGGATGATGGCCGTGACGTCGAGCATCGGCCCCGGCGCGACCAACATGCTGACGTCGGCCGCGCTCGCGCACGTCGGCCGGCTGCCGCTGTTGCTGCTGCCCGGCGACGTGTTCGTGTCGCGGCTGCCCGACCCGGTGCTGCAGCAGGTCGAGGATTTCGAACAAGGCGACGTCAGCGCGAACGACTGCTTCCGGCCGGTGACCCGCTACTTCGACCGGATCACGTCGCCCGACCAGCTGCTCGTCGCGCTGCCGCGCGCGATCCAGGTGATGACCGATCCCGCGCAATGCGGCCCCGTGTGCCTCGCGCTGCCGCAGGACGTGCAGACCTTCGCATACGACTGGCCCGAGGATTTCTTCGCGCCGCCGGTGATCCGGATGCGCCGGCCGCCGGCCGACGCGCTCGAGCTCGCCGATGCGCTCGACGTGCTGAAGGCCGCGAAGAAGCCGCTGATCGTCGCGGGCGGCGGCGTGCTGTACAGCCAGGCGTGGGACGCGCTGCGCGCGTTCGCCGACACGCATGGCGTGCCGGTCGCCGAATCGCAGGCCGGCAAGGGCAGCCTCGCGTGGGACCATCCGCTGAATCTCGGCTCGATCGGCGTGACGGGCTCGCCTGCCGCGAACCGCGCGGCCGCGCAGGCCGACGTGGTGTTCGCGGTCGGCACGCGGCTGCAGGACTTCACGACCGGCTCGCATGCGCTCTACGGCAACGCGACGCTATTGAGCCTGAACGTGCAGCCGTTCGACGCGGGCAAGAAACGCGGCCGGCAACTCGTGGCCGATGCGCGCACGGGCCTCGGCCAGCTGTCGGCCGCGCTGGCCGGCTGGCACGCCGATCCCGCGTGGACGGCAGGCAACCGCGACCAGGCCGCCGCGTGGAACGCGCGCGTGACCGAGCTGACGACGCGCGTGCCGACCGACACGCTGCCGTACGACGCCGAAGTGATCGGCGCGGTGCGCGACTCCGCGGCCGACGCGGGGCGCGACAGCGCGCGCGACGACCTCGTCGTGTGCGCGGCCGGCACGCTGCCGGCCGAACTGCACAAGCTGTGGCGCAGCGGCGTGGCGGGCAACTACCACATGGACTATGCGTACTCGTGCATGGGCTACGAGGTCGCGGGCGGCCTCGGCGCGAAGCTCGCGCGGCCCGAGCGCGAAGTGATCGTGATCGTCGGCGACGGCTCGTACATGATGCTCAACGCAGAACTCGCGACGTCGGTGATGCTTGGCCGCAAGATCATCGTCGTGATCCTCGACAACCGCGGCTACGGCTGCATCGAGCGGCTGCAACTGAATTGCGGCGGCGCGAGCTTCAACAACATGCTCGACGACTGCGTGCCGGAGGGCGGCGAGCGCTCGACGATCGATTTCGCGATGCATGCGCGCGCGATGGGCGCCGAAGCCGTGCACGTGCGCGACATCGGCGAGCTGCGCAGCGAAATGAAACGCGCCCGCGCGGCGAAGAAGAGCCAGGTGCTCGTGATCGACACCACGCACCGCCGCACGACCGACGACGGCGGCGCATGGTGGGAAGTCGCCGTGCCGCAAGTATCCGAACGCGCCGGCGTCGAGTCGGCACACCGCGCGTACCTCGATGCGAAGACCCGGCAGCGGCGCTGATGGCGCGCACTGCCCACGAACCCTCCCCGCGAACAACACATTCGAACCAAGGAAGCACGTCATGAGCTGGAACGTCCGCATCGGTATCAATCCCCTGTCGTGGATGAACGACGACCTGCCGTCGCTCGGCGGCGAGACGCCGCTCGAAACGGCGCTGAAGGAAGGCGCCGAAATCGGCTATGTGGGCTTCGAGCTCGGCAACAAGTTTCCGAAGACGGGCCCCGAGCTGAAAGCGAAGCTCGCCGAGTTCGGCCTCGTGTGCGTGTCGGGCTGGTATTCGGGCTTCCTCGCCGAGGTCGAGCCGGGCATGAGCGACGCCGATGCGGTCGCCGCCGAGA
Organism: Burkholderia sp. Ac-20349; assembly: GCF_017104865.1. Taxonomy (NCBI): domain Bacteria; kingdom Pseudomonadati; phylum Pseudomonadota; class Betaproteobacteria; order Burkholderiales; family Burkholderiaceae; genus Burkholderia; species Burkholderia sp. Ac-20349. The sequence goes on along the minus strand of NZ_JAAGPM010000135.1, from coordinate 5,733 downwards.
TCGAGCGCTGCCGCGCGCACATGACGAAGCTGCAGTACAACGACGTGAAGGTGGTGGTCTACGGCGAATGCGCGGGCACGATCCAGGGCAACATCGACACGCCGGTCGCAAAGCGGCCGCGCTTCGTCGACGATGAAGCCTGGCGGCGCTACGCGGCACGCCTCGACGCATTCGGCGCGCACCTGCTCGACACGTACGGGATCAAGCTCGCCTACCATCACCACATGGGCGCGTACGTCGAGTCGCCCGACGACGTCGACCGGCTGATGGCGCTGACCGACCCGGCGAAGGTGTTCCTGCTGTTCGATACCGGCCACGCGTATTTCGGCGGCGCGGCCGACCCGGTGACGCTGCTGAAGAAGCATGTATCGCGGGTGGTCCACGTGCATTGCAAGGACGTGCGGCCGCAGGTCGTCACGCAGGCGCGCAACGACGGCTGGAGCTTCCTGAACGGCGTGATCAACGGCACCTTCACCGTGCCGGGCGACGGCGCGCTCGACTACGAGGCGACGCTGCACACGCTGAAGGAGGCCGGCTACGAAGGCTGGCTCGTCGTCGAGGCCGAGCAGGATCCGGCCGTCGCACCGAGCTATGCGTATGCGAAGAAAGGCTACGAATCGCTGCGCGCGATCGTCGACCGGTTGAGCGCGTGAGCACGTGAACGCATGAGCCCTACTCTATTGCGGAGCCCCACCCCATGACGATTTCTCCCCTGCTGGTCAAGGCTTCTGCCGACCGCGAGATCTGCAACGTCACGCCCGAGTCGGCCGGCTGGAAGCACGTCGGTTTCCGGGCGCTGCGCCTGAAGGCCGGCGACACCGAAACGCTCGACACCGGCACGCGCGAGCTGTGCGTCGTCGTGCTCACCGGCACGGTGCGCGCGGACGTCGACGGCAACACCTACGATGCGCTCGGCAAGCGCGACAGCGTCTTCGAGGACGTGTCGCCGGACGCGCTGTACGTGCCGGGCGGCAAGACGGTCACGCTGGTCGCGACGCGCGATGCGGAAATCGCGCTGTGCACCGCGCCGTACGCGAGCGGCGACAAACCCGTGCAACGCCTCGACGGCGAGCGGATGCGCCGCTCGGTACGCGGGCAAGGCACCAACACGCGCTACGTGTGCGACATCCTGATGGGCGACAACCCGGCCGCCGACCGGCTGCTCGTGGTCGAGGTCGTCACGCCGGCCAGCCATTCGAGCAGCTATCCGCCGCACAAGCACGATCGCGACGCGGCGCCCGACGAAACGTCGCTCGAGGAAACCTACTACCACCGGATCGATCCGCCGCAGGGTTTCGCATTCCAGCGCGTGTACACCGACGATCGCAGCCTCGACGAAGCGTGCGCGGTCGAGGACCACGACGTCGTGATGGTGCCGCGCGGCTACCACCCGGTGGTCGCGCCGCACGGCTACAACCTGTACTACCTGAACGTGATGGCCGGGCCGAGCCGCGCGTGGGCGTTCAAGAACGATCCCGCGCACGAATGGATGCTCGACGCACCGAAGCGCTGATGGAAAGGCGGGCCCGCGCGCGGCCCGTGACGATGCGACGCCCGGCACGCGCACCCAGAGCCGGCGACGCCACGGAGCCGCCATGGTGACGACCCTCTTTCGCCTCGAACCCCAAGCCTTCGACAACGACGCGTCGAACCCCGCGCTGCCGCGCTTCAATGCGGAGGTCGCCCGCCGGATGGGGGAGATCGCGGTCAACCTCGCGTCGCGCCGCGGGCTGCCGATCGCCGTGAGCATCGTCGGCGAGCAGGCGCCGCTGTTCTACTGCGCGCTCGACGGCAGCCATGCCGATGACAGCGACGCGATCCGCCGGCGGCAGAACACGGTGTTGCGCTTCGGCCTCAGTTCGCTCGCGGTCGGCGAGCGCTTTCGCCGCGCCGGCTGGTCGCTGCAGTCGCAGGGGCTGTCGGACGACGACTATGCGCTCGACGGCGGCGGCGTGCCGTTGCGGATCGCCGGTGCCGGCATCGTCGGCGCGATGACGATCGCGGGGCTCGATTCGGAACACAATCACGCGCTCGTCGTCGAGAGCCTGCAGTGGCACGTCGGCCGTTACGCGCTCGCGATGCACGCGTAACGACACGGGCGGCGCGGCCGGCGCGGGCGCGCCGATGCCCCGCCCTCCACGATCAGTTCAACCCGCCGCTCACGACGAGATGCTCGCCGGTCATCCAGCGTGCATCGTCCGATGCGAGGAACACGGCAACCGATGCGATGTCGTCCGGCTCGCCGAGGCGGCCGAGCGGCGTCTCGCTACGCACCTGCTTGTCGAGATCGGAACCGATGATGCCCGCGCTGTGCGTGCCCTCGGTCACGATCATCCCCGGGTTGATCGCGTTCACGCGAATCTTGCGCGGGCCGAGTTCGAGCGCCAGCACGCCGGTGATCGCGTCGACCGCGCCCTTGGTACCGCTATAGACGGCGCTGGCGGGCGGCGTGATGCTGGTCACCACCGAGCTGATGTTGATGATGCTCGCGCCTTCGCCGAGATGCTTGACGGCTGCCTGCGTCATCAGCAGCACGCCGAACACGTTCGTGTCGAACTGGCGGCGGTAATGCTCTTCCGTGATCGCCTCGATCGCGCCGAATTCGTACACGCCGGAATTGTTGACGAGCACGTCGAGACGGCCGTACGTGTCGATCGCCGTATCGACGATGCGCTGCGCGTCGGCTGCCTTCGATACGTCGCCGCCCACCGCGACCGCGCGCCCGCCGGCTTCGACGATCGCACCGACGACCGCGTCGGCACCCGCCTTGCTGCTCGCATAGTTGACGACGACCGACGCGCCTTCCGCGGCCAGTGCCTTCGCGATCGCCGCGCCGATGCCCTTCGATCCGCCGGTGACGATTGCGACCTTGTTTGCCAGCTTGCTCATGATTTCATTCCTCAGTCCAAGACTTTCGATGGATGGCGCCGGTTGCCGCGCGGGTACCTGGAGGCGTGGAAGCGGTGACCGGCATGACTGGGAATTTACTGTGCGGCCGGGTGGCGATAAAGCAGCTCGGCACGAATTGACTGGCAGAGTTTGCCGAACAATCGCGCGCGCACCGTCAGCCGGCGCTCAGCCATGCGTTCGCGACCTCGCCGCCCAGGCCATCGAGCGCGCCGTCGTAGACGATCCGTCCGCGCCCCATCACGGCGACGCGCCGCGCGAGCCGCGGCGCGAACTGCAGCCGCTGCTCGATCAGCACGATCGCGACACCATCGGCCTGCAGCGCGGCGAGGCACGCGCCGACTCCGTCGACCGCCAGCGGCGCGAGCCCTTCGGCCGGTTCGTGGACGAGCAGCACGCGCGGGCGGCCGCCCAGCGCCCGCACCAGCGCGAGCACCTGCTGCTCGCCGCCCGACAACCGCCCCGCTTTCACGTCCGCGCGCGCGGCCAGCAACGGAAAGCGTTCGAACAGCCGTTCGAGCGCCGCACGTTCGGCCGCACCGCTGGCGCCGCGCAGCCCGAGCCGCAGGTTGTCGCGTACCGTCAGCAGCGGAAACACGTCGCGGCTTTCGGCCACGTAAGCGACGCCGCGCCGCGCGATCTCGAACGTGCGTGCGCCCACGCATTCGGCGCCGGCGATGCGCACCGAACCAGCCGTGCGCACGAGCCCCATGACCGCCTTCGCAAGCGTCGAGCGCCCCGAGCCGTTGCGGCCGAGCAGCGCGAGCGTCTCGCCCGGCGCCAGCGCGAGATCGACGCCGTCGAGCACCGGTTGCAGCCCGTACCACGCGCGCAGGTCGCGAATCTCGAGCAACGCGCTCATGGATGGCCCTCGCCCAGATAGGCGGCACGCACGGCCGGATCGGCGCGGATCGCCTCCGGCGCGCCGGTCGCGACCACCGTGCCGCGCACGAGCACCGTGATGCGTTCGGCGAAGCCGAACACCGCATCCATGTCGTGCTCGATCAGCAGGACCGTGCGTCCCTGCGTCGTCGCACGAATCAGCGCAATCATCCGCGCCGCCTGCGCACGGCTCATGCCGGCCGTCGGCTCGTCGAGCAGCAGCGTGCGTGCGCCGCTCGCGAGCGCGATCCCGAGATCGAGCGCGCGCTGTTCCGCATAGCTCAGTTCGCCGGCCAGCGTGTCGCGGTGCGCATCGAGGCCGATGTCGTGCAGCACGCGCGCGGCCGCACGATCGACCGACGCCGATTCGCGCAGCCGGTTCCACCAGCGGCGCCGTTCGGCCGGCGCATGCAGCGCCGCGCAACGCAGGTTGTCGAACACGGTGAGCCGCGCGAACGCGCTCGTCTGCTGGAAACTGCGGCCGATGCCGAGCCGGCTCGCGACGACCGGCCCGCGCCCGCGCAGCTCGACGCCGTGCAGCACGACGCGTCCGCGCGTGGGCCGCGTCGCACCGGCGATCACGCCGAACAGCGTCGACTTGCCCGCACCGTTCGGCCCGATCAGCGCATGACGCTCGCCGGCCGCGATGCTCAGCTCGACGCCGTCGAGCACCGTCTGCGCGCCGAAGCGCTGCACGACGCCGTGGAGCGCGATCGCATTGCCGTTCATCGTCCGTCCTCCCGCTTGCCGGCCTGCCCGCCCGGCACGAGCCGCGCGCGCCAGCCCCACAGCAGCGTGCCGATACCGAACGCGGAGCATGCGACGGCCCAGCCGGCCGGCGTGTCGGCGTCGATACCCCAGGCGCCGAACGCGAAGCCCGCGCCGTCGTCCTGCGCGAAGCGCCACGCATAGCCGAGCTCGGCCGCGCAGACGATCGCGACGCTCCAGAACAGGCACGCGCCGACCGCGCACAGCATGCGCCACCGCTCGGCCGCCGGCGCGCCGCGCCGCCACGCATGCGCGAGCGCTTGCACGATCCCGGCGATCCCGCGCGGCGCGGCCACGACGATCGCGACGAACAGCACGCCGAGATACAGCGCCCACGCGCGCGATACGCCCGCCACGACGATGCTCAGCACGGTCAGCACGACGGCCCCGGCCGCCGGCCCGAAGAACGCGCCGGTGCCGCCGATCACCGCGGCGATCAGCACGGTCGCCGAACGTGCCATCGACACGCTGTCGGGCGTCGCGATTTCGACGTCGATCAGCGTCAGCGTGCCGGCGATGCCAGCGAAAAACGATGCGCAGGTGACCATCGCGAGCCGCACGCGGCGCGGATCGGTGCCGAGCGCGGCGACGCGCACGGGGTTGTCGCGCACCGCATTCGCGAGCCGCGCGAGCGGCGTGCGCGTCAGCGCGTGCATGGCCCATGCCGACACGACGCACCATGTCGCGATCACCGCATAAGCCTGGACTGGCGCGCCGAAATGCCAGCCGCCCCATGGCGTGCCGGTCGCACGGTCGATCGGCACGCCGCCGATCCCGCCGAACCAGGCGGGCACGCTCCACGCGGCGGCCGCAACGCATTCGCCGAGCCCGAGCGTGATCATCGCGAACGCGGTGCCCGAGCGGCGCGTCGCGAGCAGCCCGGCGGCGAAGCCGAACCCGGCACCGGCCACGCCGCCGACGAGCGGCAACAGCGGCAGCGGGCCGCCAAAGTGATTGAACCAGTGCGCGGCCGTGAACGCGCCAAGGCCCGCGAACGCGGCATGCCCGAACGACAGCAACCCGGTCGTGCCGAGCTGCAGGTTGTACGACAGGGCGAGCACGACGAGTGCGGCCGTCTGCGCGAGATAGCCGAGCACCGCGCCATGCGGCCACAGCCACGCGGGCAGCGCGACGCAGGCGGCAAACAGGGACCAGCGCGCGACGCCGGCGAGCGCA